>NZ_VLTE01000035.1:0-15349 GCF_007558965.1 Bacillus sp. HY001
ATGATGTGTATACTGACCGCCCCTTATAAATTTTTCCTTGACAACTCAAAACATCTATGAGTCACGATATACACATCTCCACACAAAAAGAGCCATGATTTTCACCACGACTCTCTGTCACACTTTATACATTCTCCCAACTAACCAAATCTCCCCTAACCCACATTTCATTACCCAGCGCATACCATGTGTAACCACCTTCACCAATCGTACTACCCCATGCTTGCCACGGCGTACCTCTCATAAGACGACCATTGTTACCCGCTGAATTGTTCACACCTGACTGGGTTGTCGGCTCCCTACGAACAAGCGCAGCATCAACGGTAACTGTTACAATACCTTTGTTACCCGTCACGTGTACAGGCTCACTAGACACCTCTCCTTTGTCCGTCCCATACCCATTATAGTTGTATTGCAAATGTGGACTATCAACAAACCCTTTCCAATCGCCACCCCATTCGAACCCGATTGACTTCGCATATCGCACAGCCTTCTGAATGTCATCACGGTAATAACCATCCCAAAACACTTCAGCTTCTCTTGCTGGTACAAAGTCCAGAGCCTGTCCTACAATGTGATAAGAACGCATGGTTTGTGACGCACCTGTTGCCACATTCTTTCTTTGCTGTTCGACTGTTCGGGTTGTCTCATAGATCAGTACCTCGATTCCATTATCCTGACAATATTGATACCATTTCATAGCAGCCGCACGTGTATGCGGTGCTAGTTTCTGTAAATTTTCTAGATTACGATTATGATAATACATATTGATTTCCACCTTTCATTTAAATGATATTTGAATTAAACGTTATAGTACTTATAGTGCGATACAAACACATCCGCTTCTTTTGCTCTTCCTGCTAAGTTCGGATGAACACCATCCGTAATCCCTAATACTGTTTCGGTATTTCGTGCAGAGAGTTGTACTTGACCATGACCGTAATCATAGAAGCTGTCTAAGTTCACATGTTGCGGAACTAAGTAAATGAATTCATTTTCACGCTTACCGAATAAGTCCATGTATTTTTGTGTTTTGTCTAATCGTTTTTTGAAAACATCAGGCGATCTATCCGCCGCTTCGAAATTGGTCATGAATATATAGATTTTGATGTTGGTATTATACGATTTTATAGATTGAATCATCGTTTCTAAGTTCGTGAAAGCTTCATCTCGGTACCCGTCATTTTGACCTAGGAACAATCCAACGAGTGTCACATCATTGAAACTAGGATTATTCCTCATGTAGTAAGCAAAATCAAAAGTCGAAGTACTCGGATTAAAGAATGAGTTTGTCATACCACCATATGATGCAGAACTCATATAAGTTGTTGTACTCCAGCTTGCTCTTCCTTCTGCATTGACTCCGTTTGCACCAGGCCTTGTCCCGTAAAAACTCATATTCGGTAACTGTTCCTTTACAAAATCAACATAGCTTTTTTGTAGGGAGTTATCCGTTAAGCTGTCACCGATGAAAATCGCTTTATCGTTTTTCGATACCGTACTGTCTGCTAACACATATAGAGTGAAATACTCATACGCTATTTCGGTTCCGTCTGCTGCTAACAGTTGTAACTTAACCGTATAAGGGTTTGCTGAAACTTGTCCCGCTGTTGGAATGAAACGAATATATTTATCTGTTACGATAAAGGTTAACCCACTCGCTGTTGCTGTCACATAATAATCTTTCGGGCGATTCACTTGAAAGATTTTATCAAAGTATAGATTGAACTCAATCCCAACACGAGCCATGTATTTCTTTAACAGGACGCTTTTATAACCAAATCCATATCGTTTTGTAAAAGGTAAATTACCAACTGTAAACGTAATATTCGCCTGTGCTGATGCAAGAGCCGTACTTGGAATACCAAAAAACTCTGATCCATCAGCATTCTTTCGTATAGTGGATTTGCGTAATGTTATTCGGTATGTTCCATCTCTAGTAAAATAGTATGTCTGTGTAACTCCTTCATAAACTGAAAATACTTGTTTGTACGTTCCATCGGGAGCAACGTAGTAGATAATACCAATATAATCATCGGTAAAGTCAATATAGGAACCTGCTTTTATATTTAAAGTAGATGGGGTACGTAGGTAGTTATTTGCTACTGCATTCACACCGTTCGTATCAAAAGTTCCCATTTCTAATGCAATAACTGAACGGTTTGTATTCCCATTCTTTAAAGAAATCATATTGTCATCTATACTTTTGTTGTAAGCAGCTTCGAGCATTGATTTCGTAACAGTACCATCAGGTAAAGTAATGCGACTATACAAGTTTTCTTGTTTTTTCACAGCATATGTTTTACTACCTGATCCATCCGCCCTGAAATTTACAGAAACAAATTTAGTTCCACTAGGTACTAAAACTTTAAAATCCGTAAACTGTTTTAATGATGATGGGGTAAGTAAACTTTGAATAGGATTCCCATTTGCATCATATCCAATTACAGCACTTGCTGTACCACTTGCTGAACCACAATAACCCGTAATAAAAATACTATCGTTTTCATTTACAGGGACTCTATAATAACAATCGTATCCCGCACTTGAATCCATACCGAAAGTTAGGTTAGCTACTTTTGATATATTTAAGTAGGAAACGTCTATAGGGTCGACGTTTAATAACATATTACCTTCTATGTTAGATAATCGTTCGTGAATGGTAGGATGGGTCACTCCGTTTTTATCGCCACGGGCTTGTGAAACCTCAGCATTCGCATTTCCACTTCCAATTACTAATTGATTCACTTGTGTTTGAATGCTATCTGCATAGCTTTTATCAGCTTTGAAATCAACAATTGTTTGATTGGCTTTTTTCGTTAATTCCGTATCAACGTAAGATTTATCAGCCTTTACAGTTACTTCTGATTGTGTAGCTTTCTTCGCTAACTCTGTATCTACGTAAGATTTTTCCGCTTTGTTTGTTACATCACTAGACAAAACTTCAATTTTATTTTCGTGTTCCACAACTTCTTTTACAACACTATATAAATCGTTTTTCACTAATGCCATATGCTACACCCCCAAAAATCGAACGGTATCTGTACCGCTTTTTCGTATTAGTTTCATTTTATAAGCCTTGCGAGGGAAGTCCGTTAACATCTCGCCGGGCTTTAATCGTATAGATCCATTCAATCCGTTATTTGACGAGTCAAGGGAATCGTCGTCGAAGTTTACATATAAATCGCTATCTCCTTCATTTTCTAGATAGATAATTTTAGAGATAGGATGTTCGAATGTAAGTGTGACAACGGATGTAGAAACGCTCGCATCATAGCTATGATGCCTTTGTTTGACAGGGTCATTCGTTACTTCGAGTGGTGGCATATCCGCAATCACAACTTGACCAATCACATTGCTACCCTTTGGTAATGGTGCACTAAATTTCTTAATCTCCCCATCATACCCACCGCTATCTATCGAAATAGAACCAGGCTTTACAAGAGTAGTAGGATTGAATTTGTCATAGAATGTAACAAGAATAAACGTAGCAACTTCATTCGAATCATTATAGATATTCACCCTTGTTGTCCCGAATAGTTTTGCAGAGAAGTTTTCTTTCCCCGCAGCCACATGCATTTCGTATTTCACGGCGTCAGGAATAACGGATAAACCTACATACAAATCAGTTTGCGATAGGTTGTTTATGTAAACATGGTTTGGTTTTGTATCAAAGAATACAACTTCTTTTGTTTCCTTTGGTTTAACCGTGACAGTTTGTTCCCGCCACGTAGGGTTTGTTGAATTGTCCATTTGTATCACCTCATTTTATGATTTGTTTCATTTCAGGGAAGGCATTCATAAAGAAGTACACACCACCGATTAAACATATGATAATCATTAACACTCGAAATATGCCGTTAAATAGGGAAGTCGCAATCCCCGCCTTGTCTCCGCCACTTGTTCCGCCAGTAGCACCGCCCACGGTTTGCAAGTCACCTAATGCACCGCTTGATGGTCTATCAATTAAGGTTTTGTCACCAACATACGTTTTACCCGCTTGGTGCTTCCCTTCTTGCCATCCCACATGCACATGATCATAGTGACCAGCAGTTTCATAGAGAACTTCTGTAAAGAGTCCTGTCTTTTTCGCCCACTCGGCAAATAGTTTCATTTGCCCCGCATTTCCCGCAAAGTCCATTGCCATGCCTTGGGAATGGCTATCGGGTTTCCCGCTCGGGCCCGTTGAACCCGCTCTGAATCCCGATGTTAAACGTAGACCCGTCCCTGTTGCTTTGTTGTAAGCATCTTGCAGCCGTTCATTTAATTTCAAACCTGTTGTCCCGCTCACGCCGTCACCTTCTTCACGGTTTGTTCTACTGATGGAAAAGCATTTGCGAATAACAGAAGCGCACCTATTACACAAAGGATAAACAAGAGACCACGTATGATAGCGCCGAATAACGGTGTCATAAACGAGCCTCCACCAGTGGAACCGCCCGACACGGCACCACCCGTAAAGGTGTAGGAGCCATCATCATATTTAGTAAGACCATTTGATTTAATGATCCCGATTAATTGGTTTGCATAATTCGGATCAGTCGCATATCCACCTGCTATAATTCCTCTAGCGAAATCCTCAACAGACTTTGCATTTTTTAAATGCTTTGCATAACGATCTGTTTGCAACAGTCTTGCATGGTCATTTAGTGATTCTGTATAGGAATTGTACGAGCGGAAATCTGAGACCCGATTCCCTCCCGCATCATATTCTTTTGACCACATATTCGCCGTACCAGCGGTTCCCTTTCCTTTGATTCCGAAAAGGTTTTTGTTGTTATAAGCGAGTCCTGATAAGCCCCCGGGATACTTCCCGCTTGATTCAAAAATGATTTGACCTAATATAATGGATGCAGGGATTCCTGTTTGTTTTTGGATTCGCTGCGCATCCGCAATAAAAGGTCTAACATCAGCAGCCATTATAAATCACCTAATCGTTTTAAATGTGCTTCCTGATCTGCTGTCTGTAATCCGTTGTTTTTACGGTACTCGATAACAGAGTTTGTACGCTCCATTTCCGTTTTTAATAACCCGCGGTCTTTACGGAATACTTCTAAACCTTCCTCATATGTTTTATTACTCTCCGCTTTTCCGCCGCTACCAATCGTCCATAACGGGTCATCAGCGTTTTTGATTGCTGATATTACGCCGCCACCTAACGAATCTTTTAAACTAGAAATACTGTCTCTCATCCAGTCTTGTTGCTGTCGGTTATAATCTTTCATGTCGGCGTCACGTTGTTTTAAAGCATCTGTAATACCCGTTGTGACCTCTTTAAACTTGTCACCCCATTCACTATTTAAATCTTTTACGGCTCCATTAATCATGGCATCCATTTGACCTGTTACGATGGATTGGAAATTGTCCATTCGTTGCGAGTCAGAAATAGGAATAGAGTTTTGCAGCGTCTCCACGGATTGCGGCTGCCGTGACTTTTGCATAAGCACGATCAGTACGACTAAACCTGCCCCACCAGCAAGAAATAACATTTTCTTATTCGCTTTCTTTTTAGAAGGGGAAGAGCCATGCCCGCCCCCAGCACCATTAACTGTTGTGATTTCCATTTCCTACACCCCCATAATGGCATCCCCAACTTGAAAGTCATCCGTGACAAACATGTCCGATTCGACTTTGTTAGGTTGCACTTTTTCGTATGGTAGATGTTTTGTAGAAGGTAAGACAAGTTTCGGTACTTTATTTTCATAGATTACCCGCACACCCATGGCTGCATGATGTTCTGCTTCCCCGACTCCTAGACGTGCATCTGGAATCTCGACCCGTTTTGAAAGTACTTGTAAGGCTTGCCCGTTTTGTATTCTACTTCGGTACTGTCCTTCTAACATGTCACATCCTCCTTATCTACCTTGTAATACTGTAATTCCTTTGATACTGTTACCAGCCACGGAATCAATAATTTGTGTTGTTTGTTTTGCGTTATTTAAAAATAAATACAAAGCAATTAACAACCCGACACCTGAAATAATTCCTAATACTCGACTCATTACTTGATCACCCCGTTTAACATATTTGTAAATTCATCAGCGTTTACTACTAGCATGGATGCGAGTACCAATAGCAAGAAACCATTTGTCACTCTTTCATTTGTGAACATAGATAAAAAGATGGTACCGACCATAAACGCAATAACGAACCCCAGTGACTCTGAAAACTGTTTTATTTGAACCACCCCGCAATATCGTTGAATAAGTCCTCCCAGCTATAACCCCATGTTCCTTTATCTTTGTAAGGACTTACGTCTTTTTTCTTATTTAATTTGTCTTTTATTTCTTCCAGCTTTTCTTTCTTTTTCGGGTCTTTTTCGTTTTTAATGAGTGGGTCCCATATAATATCACCCGCTTTTTTATCTGCCTCTTTTTGCGCTTTACGTGTGTCTGTTACCGTTTTTTTTACAGAGTCGGTTGCAGTGTCAAATACGGCTTGTCCCATGTCACCAAGTGTTGGTAAGTTAGGTGTCATCGCCTGTGCTAATTTAGACAGATACTTCTTTTCCCCGAATAGATCGTCAAAGACAAGCCAAACGAGAAGTAATGCTAATGTAAAGAATGTTAACCCTCTGTCCATTTACATCACGCCTTTTTCTTGATCACGAAAAACCATAAACAGAAAATCGCTACGACTAAAATTAATGTTTTACTCATTCACTTTTACCCCCGTTACTTTTTTCAATAGCGAGTTTTAAATCAGTCAACGCTCCTGTCATGGCTTGTGTATCTTTTGATTGTTTAATCATCATGAATAAAGCCGTAAAGATAGGGAAACCAAGGTTTCCGATTAACTGTGTTACTTGCGCAACGTCCATTGTTATCACACCTTTCCAAGTACAAACATGATAATGATTAATAAAACAATACCGAGCAGAATATTTTTATGACCACCTGTATTCTTTTCTTTTGCTGATTCTTCTGCAATTTTTTGGTCATCCACAAGCGCTTGTTGGTCTTCCGCTTCTGGAATGGTTCCATATGAAGTGTTTTCAAAACCCATATTCGGGTATAAATCTTTCATAAAGTGGTTTAATTCTCCAGCCATTTCTTACCCTCCTTATATAGAAGAAAAGGGGAAATCCCCTCTTCTTTTTAGCGTAGGCGTGACAAGTTCTCAGAAACAACAGTCACTTTCCCATCTTTTTGCGTGCTGAATCTCAGCCAAAACTCTGTTAATCGTTCTGTATCAATAAAGTCACGGCTACCACCTAAATTCGGAATGCCTTGATTCGTAAAGTCAAGTGCATACATTCCTTTTGGTAATGGGAAACCTAATTGACTGTGATTGATATGTGCCAGTATTTCGGGTTTGATGCTATACGGGATATCGGCTTGGTTAAACACCAGTTCAATGTTTCCTTGGAAGTCTTCATCCGCAAGTGGTTCTCCATTTTTGTCTTCAAAGAATAGAATTAACTTACGGTAAATCGTACCCGTGTTTAGCTTCACAATGTTTTGCCCATTACCCGCAAACGTATCTGATTTAGAAGACACTAATTTCAGTGTTGAAATATCAGGGAACGCTTCAGGGATTGGCGGGATATTAAATGATTCCATCATTGGAACAACTTTCATTGATTTAAATACGACTTCATCCGTATTTGTAGCATTTAATTTATAGGCATTTGCAAGTGTTGCAACGTCTACTGTTAACGTCACACTTGTTTCCGCATTTTGTAGTAACACAAGACCTACAGGGTCACGTGGGTTTAACGCTACAGGAAGTTCTACAGAGAATTTAATCTTTGCTTCTTTCCCTTCAGTTGTTGCTCCGTTCTCGATATAGTTCATACCACGAGATGTTTTACTTGGTAGTAATACATCGGGATTTAATCGTAATAAGTTATATTGCATAAGGTCACGACCACTCACGATAAACGGACTAAAACCGTTGTTGAGATCTAGTGACACACGTCGTAAAATAGTATATGGTGAGAAGTCGTGCGTTTGGATGACAGTCCCTTTACTCTTTAGAGTCGCTACGGCTTCTACATTTAAAATGATTTTTGATAAGAGACGTGCTTTTGGCAGGGTGAATTCCACCGTGCTATTTTCTTGCGTGACTTGCTGTGCTGGTAACATTTGATAGTTCTGTCTCGTTGCGGTACCGAACATTGCGGCACGTTGTTGTGCTGATAATTGTTGTTGAGCCATTATTTATAAGCCTCCTCAGTTACTTTTGATACAAACGGGATGTTTGCTTTTGATGCAATATTTTTCGTTAGGTAAATAAAGAACATCGTCATAAATGCTGTGACAATTGAACCAATCCACCATTTCGGACTAAATAAATTCATTTCCATTCCTCCTATACAGTTTGAATTACTTCACTAATACCTTTGATGGGATACTTTGTGAAAATTACTTTTGCTACCACAATAAATACAATGAATAAAAAGAAGATAGCTAGTATATTTTTCAGTCCAATCCCTGCAAATTTACCCTCCACCTAAACACCCCCTTTCATTGGTCATACTTTTAATGTTGCAAGTACGGGGTCTGTCCAGCCACGTTTGAAATACCAAAAGTTACGATAGCCCGGTAATTCCATGAATTTGTAACTACCCGTTGTCTCACATAACTTCTTACGATCTTGGGGTAAGTTTTGGTCAAAGACGAAAAAGTGGTCGCTGTTCCCCATTACAATGGAAGGAATGTCACTTGGACGTTGTGTACACGCCCATACAGTCGCTTCTTTTGAACGCCCTCGTGTCATCAAACCTTTGAGGTAAGGCGGGTATTTAAAAGGATTCGGGCATACTTCCATGAGTTCATCAATCCACAATTGTGTATTTTCTCTCCTGTACACCCATTGCATCAAGGCGTCATAGAACTCCATTTCTTGTTCCTGAAAGACAGGAGCATAAATGATTTTCTTTGTTTCCACACTGTCGATATCCGCTAAATGCTCAATGACCGTATAGTCACGCCCTTCTTTTAATCCACGCCATACAGGCTCTTTCTTTTTTCGTCTTTCGAATACTTCCCCTTTTGTATCAAGCTTGACTACATACTCATAGCCTGCTAGATATGATTCAGCAAGAAAGGATTTCCCCGTACCCGTTTGACCTGTAATAAATACGTGTTGGTCTGTTGGAATACGTTCCATGAAATCACCTACTCATTTTCGTCGTGACCATACTGGATATAGTCGATGTACTCACGTAAGCGTGACAAGGCTACATCAATGTTTCCATCAATGTCATGCTGTTCAGATTCCAGCACCTGACGGAATGAGTTGAGATAACTCCCCGCCAAAAGTCGTACTGTTGTTGGTAGGCTGTCCACCACTTGGTCTACTACCACTTGTAGTCTCTCCTGTTTGCTTCCCTTGTTCTCGTTCGGGATTTGTAGATTTCCTAGCATAATGCGTTCCCTCCTTCTTCGGTCTTGATGCTTTCCACATCATGAATTTTGGTACAAATATAGTAAATGCTGCCACGATTAAAGCAATGTGGTCGGCATATTCACCCATGACTTGTCCCACCCCATCATTCTTGGATAGGATGCTATAAAGTGGTGTTACAATTTGGTCTACTTCTTGTTCTGTCATAGCCCATACTTGCATACCTTCTCTTGCTGCTATGATCTGTGACGTTGTAAGAAGCAATACTTTTAATTGCGTTGCATCACCAACGGATGCGGGTGCTTTCTTTTTGGTGTTAGCTGCTGCACGTGATTTACGTTTTCGTGCGGCTGCTGCCTTTCGTTGTTCTTCCTTTTTGGCGTCCTCGGGTGACTTTTCACCATTTGGGACATCTACCATAACCAGCTTAGGAGACCCCGTTTCGGTTTTTCCTCTTCCTGTTCCTCTTCCTCCACCACTGGTGCTTCGGGTACCGGTACTTGTTGTTTTCCCTGTTCCTGTTCCTTCGGCTTGATTACTTCCTGTATTGTCGACATGAATGTCTTTGCCCATGCTGGTGCATCCTCCTCACTTTTTGATTTGCGTTTCGGTTTCGGTTTTTCTTCCTCCTCTTCCTCTTCCTCAATTTCCTCTTCTTCCTCGGGATCATCCTCTTCTTTCTTCTTTGCAAAGAATTGACCATCACCGAATCGTAACGGATAGGATTTCTTTTCTTCTACTACTTGTAATGAATCGGTCATCTCATAATCTCCCTTTCTACTTGTTTTTGTAAGTCATATAAAAAAGAATTGCTTTCATCTAGTTTCTTTTGTAGTAAAGCATTGCGTATGCGTAAATGTGCATTTTCATCTTGTAGTTTTATATTTTGTTTTAATAAGTCACAGTACAGTTTTGATATTCTTTGAAACATCTTGTACACTCCTTATTGCTTGATGTCCTCATTATAGACCAAACGTGTGTTTGGTGTAAGGCAACATACTTTCCAAAAATGTCACGCTTTTTGTTCCGTGACAAAAATAAAAAGACCAGCTATTCGCTAGTCTCTTCTTTAAACTCTTCACAGTATTCATTTTCTACGATCTCTTCTATTTCCATCATCGTTGCTATTAATTCATCATCCCACTTTGAAAGTTTCTTTAGCATTCGCCAACACTTTGCATCACGTTCTTCTGTCATTTCGCTTCCTCCTCTTTTAATTCATCTGCTATATTCTGTAACAAGCTCACAACGAAATCCGCACTTAATACCTTTTTCCCTTGTCCCATCTTTTCTTCCACATCTTTCAAAGCTTCCTCTACTGTCACAAGTTTTATGGCTCTAGTTCGGTTTTTCATTCTCACTATATACCCCTTCTGCTCTAATATTTCTAAATAGCGATGCACACTAGACGTACTAGATAATAAGGTACCGTCACAAATATCTCTAACACTTGGTGGAAAGTGATTTTCTTCAATATATATTTTGATATAATCATACACCTCTTGTTGTCTCACTGTTAACGGTCTAAAATCCATTATCCATTCCCCTTTACATATATGATAGTTGCTCAAATAACTGTCTCTTTGTCCACCCAGTTTGTTTACACCATTCATTTATATCAACACCGTCAATTGAAAAATAGTTATATCTCACACGTGCTGATAATTGTTTGTAGAATGCAAGAAATTTCTTTTGTGACTTTACAGGTGTTTTAATCTTACCTATTTGTATGACCTGTTCTTCTATACTACTAATGTCGTCATTGAATGACTCTACTTTATTTCTCCAATCATCAAATGCTCCGACGTTTATATCATCTTTCTTGTCTCCATAATCATGTCTTTCTAAAGGAGAGGTGGTATTCTTTTTATAATCAACGTGACGTTTTTGTTCCCTTGCAAAATTAATAGATTTCTTTGTTTCCATTAACTCGTTCATATCTATATCATTCTTAATTTTAGAAAGAAACTTTCTTACTTGTAAATTCGATTCATATACTTGTATTTGTTCAGCACCTTGTTTCACCTGATAATACCATTTTTTAAACTGTTGAAAATCAATGTCTTCCTTTATGATCTGTCTTGGTACACCCTTCATTTTCACAACTTCTTTTGTCTTACCATTGAATATAGTATTCTCAGCATACATCTTTGGTTGTAAATAGATTCCTTCTATTACTAATCCCTCTAGCTTCCACTTACCATATTCTTTATCGTCCACCATCTTTTCAGGTATTTGTACCGTACCAGCACAACTGTCAGTGTCACAGTAGCCTAGTATCCCTTTTTGATGCATATATCTAAGCCCTTTATACAATTCCATTCTAGCAAAGCTAGTAATATATGCTGAAAGATGCGGTTGTATATATTCTGCGTTGATTTCCCCTAGGTACTCAAGAAACTTAAAATCTAGTCCATTTCTTTTATACTCGATTGTATAAGGTTCGTACCCTTCACTTTCTAACTCATCCTTTGCATCGTAAGAAGCGTACATTAATCGTTCCCGCTGCATAGCAAATTTTCCATACAAGCTATTTTGAACGAGTTTTGCAAATGTACGCTTGGCACCCTCGCTATTTTTCTTAATCTCTTCAAATTGTAAGATAAAGTCACGGAAGACAGGAGCGGTCTTTTCAAAATACACTCCGCCTTCATAACTTTCAATAACGCATCCTTCTTTTTCAGCTAGTTCTAGTTCGGGATATGTCCATACACCTTCAATACGGCCTACTGGGAATATCAGTTTCCCCGTTGCATCTTTTTTCGGTAAGACAGGTATAAACATATCAGGAACATACACTTTAGCTTGTATAAACCCTGCTCCATATCTTCTTCGCTTCCATTGTTTATAATGTATTTCAATGTCCTCTCCGTTCTCCGCTATGATCGGAAAGCCTACAGGTAACTCAGCCATTTTCATTACATATGGATATAGGCTATTTACATCGTAGTGATACCCATTAAAAATTCTAGGTGTGAATACCTCCGTTCTACCTCCGTAATATCCCTGTCTTATAAAACGTTCTACATCGCGACCTAGTGGACTATAATAGTTAGTAGAAATAGCGGTCTTATAATCTTTCTTGTACTTCTCCTTAAATATACGTAACGACAAACTTGCCGTAGTAGGACATAACACAAAACTTTCTAGTTCTATCTTAGAAAGTTGTTGTACAATCTCTATTATTTTATAGAGAGCGATACAGTCCAATTTCATATATTCATTTAATAAAGGGTCGTCACGATCTACATTTTTGAAGAACTTCTCTTTAGACTTTCTTTCATTTAACTGTCCTTTCTTTTTTCCTTCCTCATAATATACCGCAAACCCATTTTCTTTTATGTAATCCATGATGTCCATTTTACCTTCTGCTTCTAATCCAAAATCCTTAGATAGTTTTTCTAGGCTAGATGGTAGTAATCGATAACTGTCATGTAGTATAATCTTGTTAGAGTGATATGTCACAATGTTCCCGTTGATAAATAAACAGTTTGAGAATTCGATGTCACTATGTTCTTCTAATTCGTTTATAATTTTAGATATGTCGAAATCTAAGTTATGGACGTATACGTGACATTCTTTATCTTTATATTTATCAAAGACGTCGGTAACGTCGGAATATTCATATCCTGTGTAGTATTGTTTTCCATCGTATAACCCGATACGAAACATGTTTCCTTCTAAACCGCGTGTTTCTGTATCCAGCGTAAAGATCTTGACCTCTTTACGCTTTTTTCTTTCTCTTGCAACCATTTTCCTTTTCCCTCCTACCATTCATTTGTATACCAATCCTCTTTCTTTGTTTCGAATATTTCTTTTAATCTATCAGCATTTTTATGAGCCTGTTCATACGGTAAAGAGTATAATCCTTTTATAATTTCCTTTAAATATTTGTCACGCTGCGTTGGGTCATATACACCTACCATAATAGAGTCAACAGCCTGTAACAAACGATTAAACTCAATTCCTTTACCATTATAAATTCGAATGTACTTTAATTTGTGCATTGCGGATGTTACCTTTCCAACTTCTTGCTCACGTACAATTCTTGTTTTCACTTCACCTAGATACAAAGGGGCAGGGTTATTAAGCCACCCTAATATAGAAGAAACTATTTCACTGTTTGTCCGTGTACCTTGTCTTCTCTTTAAATCATGTATGTATTTACTATCTGATTCTCCTGTTATATCTTTGTAAAAAATAAGCAATTTAAAAGGATTTCTTCTTTCAAGGAAATTCCCTTTTTCTCTCTCAATCGCTTCATCTAACTTTTTTCTTGTCTGATAATCACTAGAAGAAAGACCCCACATCTTCCCTTCACGGGCTAAACGTTGTTTTGCTAATCTTTGCTTCTCGTTATATTTCGCTTTCTTACCTGCTTGTATAAGAGATGTAGTATCAAACGTAATCTTGTTAATCTGTTTCTCTTTTATACCTTTTTTCTTCAATACGGTAACGATCTCTTTCTTATTACCCTTTGCTAAAATTTTAGACTCTCTTTTTGTATAACCAGCATTCTCGTATTTATATATTTTCTCTTTCTTCTCCGACTTCTTTCTACGTCTTTTGTTTGCCAAACTGTCACCTCCCCTCTGGTATACTGACCCTTTATATTATCCGCAAATACCTAGTCTCTTTTTCTCTAGTTGCTGTATAGCACTCTCAAACTCCTGTTTTGTAAATGTAACAGTGTGTGACTCTTCATCCAGCTTTTCTGTCACAATGATCATATCTTCTAACGATTTAAACTTTACTTCTCTTTCCTCAGTCACGAACTTAACCATATGAATTGCTTCCATTTGTCATTTTCCCCTTCCGCATCTGTGTATACAAAAAAGGTACACGATAATTGTTTTCATGTACCTTTTGTTTAAATCGCCGTAAATCTTACTCAGCAAGCTGTAATGTAAGAGTCTTGAACCCTTTACGTGTTTTAACCTCAACAGGTACAACTTTTAAAGCTGGTGTCCAAGGGGCTTGTCCTACAATAGAAATGATACGTTGCATAGAACCAACGATACCCTCAGAAATAGCGTGATAAGCTTTACCATCTTCTGCAATTAGTACAACACGTAATGCATTCACATCTTCTTTGGTAATGTCGTCTTGTAATGTAATCGCATGTGCAACCATATCAGTAATAGAAAGAACTTCACCTTTATGATCTGCTAAAGGATTCTCGGCCATATTAATAGCGTTATATACTTTTACCGCTGATTTTCTATCTTTTGCTTGAATAGATGAGAAGAATAATTGTTTATTACCTTCTGCTTCAAAAATAGATGGTGATACAGAATCAGCTTTTACAAAGTCTAATGCGGTTGTTTCCTCCACCACCGCAACAGCGTCGTGTTGACCTTCAATAACAGTATTCTTTTGTGTAGTATTGTTTTCCATCGATAAAACCTCCAATTAATTTGTTTTGTTTTCTTCCAAAAACCGTTTAACCTCGTTCTCAGGTATCATATACTGAACACCTATTTTATAGCCGCTCAATTTACCTGATTGTACGTAGCGTATAATTGTACGTTTATGAACGTTTAACAATTCAGCTACTTCTTTAGTAGAAAGTAGTTTTTCTAACTTTTCCATACCTTTCACCGCCCTTAATATATGTATGTATGTAACGAGTCGGTAACGTTATGGTATTGTTATTTCCATCGTAGGGTTGTTGTAACCCCGTGTCTATAATATAACACGTTGTCCCAAGTGTGACAATAGGTAAAATGAAAATATTTTTTAATGAATCTATTTTAACCGCACACGTGTTCGGTTATCTGATGAATAAAGTGTACCATAATTATACAAGGAAAATCAATCCAAGAAATATTGTAAAATATGACATTTGTGACCTCCCTCCGATCTCCCCTCCTCCCTCTTTTTCCTTATAATGAAGAAAAATTATGATAGGGGATAGGAGGGAAAATTATATCGTAAATCATAGATGTTTTGAGTTGTCAAGGAAAAATTTATAAGGGGCGGTCAGTATACACATCAT
>NZ_VLTE01000326.1:0-221 GCF_007558965.1 Bacillus sp. HY001
ACGCCACTAGAGTAATGAGTATTATCTTGTGTACCCTGCTCCATAACTTCTTTTAAAGCTAAATAAAAGTCCTTAAAAGTAACGGCAGTTTCTCCACGTGATAATTCGTTGTTAAATTGCTGAATGGTTACAATTCCTTTTGGCTCTAAAGCATCAAATATTGCTACTGTCTTCATTTGTTATGTCCCCCTGCGTATAGATTGTTTCCACTAAATCTAGTA
>NZ_VLTE01000327.1:0-315 GCF_007558965.1 Bacillus sp. HY001
TGTTCACGATTTGTATTTAACTACTTTTTGGAAAAGTGGAATGATAGATATAAAGAAACAGGAAAAGGGTTATCCTATGGCACTTGTTCTTCGCAATTACCTACTCTCAAAAAAGAGTTTGTATGGCTAAAAGAAGTGGACAGTATCGCTCTTCAATCTTCTCTTCATAGCCTCGCTGACTCGTATGCAAGATTCTTCAAAAAACAAAATAAAGCACCTCGGTTTAAATCGAAAAACAATAAAGTCCAATCCTATACAACGAAACATACAAATGGAAACATTGCGATTATAGATAATAAATTGAAGTTACCGAAA
>NZ_VLTE01000328.1:0-442 GCF_007558965.1 Bacillus sp. HY001
AATCCAAGAGTTACATTTGACGGTCGTCACTGGTGGATTAGTGTAGGGTTCCAAGAAGACTTTGCATCCCAAGAACTAACCAATGAGTCGATTGGTGTGGATGTTGGTTTAAAAGAGCTTTTTGTAGCTTCTAATGGTATGAAAGAACGAAATATAAACAAAGATGCCAAGGTTAAAAAACTTTTGAGAAGGAAAAAGTCAGCACAAAGAGATATGTCTAGAAGATTTAAAAAAGGTGTAAAAATTCAGTCTGCCGGATATGAAAAAGCGAAAACGGAGCACCTGCGGTTATCTAGGAAAATTATAAATATCCGAAATAACCATATCCATCAAGCAACAGCTACATTGGTGAAAACCAAACCAATGAGGATTGTTGTGGAAGACTTACCTATCTCAAACCTGTTAAAAAACAAAAAACTATCGAAAGCATTTTCATTTCAAA
>NZ_VLTE01000329.1:0-292 GCF_007558965.1 Bacillus sp. HY001
TCAAGATGAGATTTCCCATAGCGTAAGCTAGTAAGATCCCTGAAAGATGATCAGGTTGATAGGTTCGAGGTGGAAGCATGGTGACATGTGGAGCTGACAAATACTAATAGATCGAGGACTTAACCATATAATATGAAGCAATGTTATCTAGTTTTGAAAGAATATAAAAAACTTGTTGACTTTAAAAGTTAAATGAGTTACAATAATTCTTGTCTTAAATGAATACAGTCTGGTAATGATGGCAGAGAGGCCACACCCGTTCCCATACCGAACACGGAAGTTAAGCTCTCTA
>NZ_VLTE01000330.1:0-209 GCF_007558965.1 Bacillus sp. HY001
CGTAACAAACACAGGTATGAAACCTGTCCTTGTTAAGGGCAAACATGTCAAAAGCATAAATCAATATTACAACAAAATGAAGAGTCATTTTACAAGCACTCTTAGAAATGAAAAACAAACTAATGAAGGACCTTTTACTTCTAAAAGGATAGAAAAACTTCATCAAAAACGTTACTTGAAAATAAAAGACGTCTTCCATAAAGTTAGTC
>NZ_VLTE01000331.1:0-284 GCF_007558965.1 Bacillus sp. HY001
ACACCAATCGACTCATTGGTTAGTTCTTGGGATGCAAAGTCTTCTTGGAACCCTACACTAATCCACCAGTGACGACCGTCAAATGTAACTCTTGGATTAGATGGTTTTTTATTTCTTGGTAGTTGTTGGCTTGTTTTCACTTCTCCGATAGACTGAATATGAACTACCTTCTTTCCTATAGCCAGTCTTTCATAATTGGCATAAAATCCTTGGATTACATCTTTTTTGGATTTATAAGAAGTGTGATAACCATTTTTGTACTTTTTGAACGAATGTTTTCTCGC
>NZ_VLTE01000036.1:0-134714 GCF_007558965.1 Bacillus sp. HY001
ATGGAATTTAAAAAAGATGACTCCTGTTGAATACAGAAATCATCTTCTTGATGTTGCCTAACTTTTTTCAAAATGTCCTTTACAAAGGGTACAGATTATTTCCCCTCATCTTTTTTTATGCATTCTTACCTTTTTCTATCGCTTGTTCGTACAGCTCTTTATGTTCTTTATATTCACTTGGCACAAAATTCTTATAGAAGAATGCAAGCCAACTGTCGCCTTTTTTATATCCTTCTTCTCTAATTTCTGCTGCTTTTTTATTTGCTTTAAATCCTTCAATAAACCATTTCTTTAATGATTCATTTTTTTCATACTTAGCAGGAACTTTCAAATCATAGTTTTCAAATGCATACTTATATCCAGCCTTTTCTATTGCTTTTTTTGTAGACTTATAGCCCTTTTCATAAGCTGTTTCATAAGCCTTCACGTACACATCTTTCTCTCTATTTCCAGGATTCTTTCCAGCTAGTTCCTTACCTGCCTTTTCCCCTAGTTCAGCTTGCTCTTTTTCAATTTTTTCTGTTCTTTCTTTATTCCCTACTTGGAAGCCTTCTGCAAAGTTCGGCTTAAACTCCGGAGCAATTTGACTGTCTTCCATCGTCTCTTGTGCTAAACCTTGCTCTTTTCCTTTTTCAAAATACGTTTTCTTCTGCTCTTCTAAAGACCAAGATGCAGCATAAGCAGTTTTGAATGCTTCTTTATATGTATCTGATTTTCCAGCTAAATGTGATTCCACATCATTTTTCCCTGCTTTAAAATCAGTTTCTCCATTTTTTTGTCCCTCAAGCTGCCCTTTTTCCATATCAGCTTGACGTTGTGCTTCCTCTCGCTTACGTGCCTCTTCTGCTTTTCTTTGTTCTTCAGCTACACGTTGTCTCTCTTCTTCAGCTTTACGCTGTGCTTCTGCGGCACGTTGTTTTTCAGCCTCAGCATTGCGCTGCGCTTCTGCTTGTCTTTCAGCTTCTACAGCTCCATTATTATTAGAGCTAGGAGCTGGACTTGTTGCACCGCTACTAGAAGCTGGTTTATTGTGATAATGATATTCCCCGTACTGTAATCCCCATTTCTCACAATTTGTACGACACGTATGCCCCCCATTAGCATCTGTACGCCCCGGATGCGCATAAGCTGAAATTGGAGCTACCAATAACGCTATACTTGTTGTTAAAAGAAGTTTCTTCACCTGTTGTTTCACTCTTGTTCCTCCCAAAATCTTGAATTCTAACTTTATTATACATAAATAGAAAAATACTTAAATACCAACTAAAATATTCTATTATTTCTCAACATTAGTAAAAAAGAAGGTCAACTCTTTAAAGAGTTGACCTTCTTTTTTACTTCTTCGCCTTCGTTCCTACTAAATCACCAGCAACAACGTAACGTTTAGAATTATCCTTAACAGATACACATGTAATAAGCGTTATCTCATCTTTCCCATGATCCTCGACAACTTCCCACTTATCGGGAGTTACTTCAGATACACCAGTAACCGCATATTCATATTCGTTTTCATTATCATACAAATAAATTTTGTCACCCTTTTTTAAAGATGCTACATCACTAAATAAAACACCTTTTTTAGACATATTATGTCCTGCTAATGCATAATTCCCTTTTCCCATTACTTGATTTTCTTTTACTGTTGCTGCACCTGATAATAGGTTTTTCTCAGTAGAAGATTTTAAAACAGGAAGTTCTAATGAAACACTCGGGATTGAAATCCGACCAATTACTTGTTTCTTATCTAATGATGCATTCGCTACTTCTGCCAAGTCTGGTTGATCAATTTTCGAAGCATCTACAAATTCCGTCTCATGTTTTTCATAATCCATCTTTTGAACAGCCTGTACATTTTCAGTCTGTTTCTTTTCAGCCTGATATCCATCATAGAACGGCTTTCCAATTAACACGCCACCTACAACAAATAGAAGGATTGCTACTATACTATACATTCTTTGCTTATTCATATACAATTCCTTTCCCTTACAAAATCTTACTCTATATAAAATGATAAGATAATATTGCTATATGTACAAGTGTAAGCTGAAAAGAAACCTTCTCGCCGATGCAAGAAGATTTCTTTTTAAGCAATTTTATTTCGATATAAGGATACGTGAAAAATCGTCATTTGAATAAAGAAAATACTAAATGCAATATATACCGGATATGCAGGAACGTATAGATTAGCAATTGGAGAAAGAGTTAAAAAACCAACCGCACAGGGCAACACGTACCATAGTGACATAAATGTAGTACGACAAGCCTTTTCTGTAATTGCCTTTTCTCGTTCATCTTCTTGAGGAAATAATAGTGGAAACATCCAATACGAGAGCTTTTTATATTTTTTCTTTTGAATTTTATAAAGAACAGTCGATACAATACTAAATATTAAAAGTAATGTTAGCGGCATTAAACTCAATGAAACTTCAAATGGTACTCTCTCCGTTTGAATAAAGTTAGCAACTTCGATAGTAAAATAATACAACTCAATAAACGCCCAACCTGCTAATACCATTAAAAGTACATTTAGCATATAAGAAAATACGAGTCTATTCATCCTCTTCTCCCTCCTTATTCAAAACAAACACATCTTCCATCTTTAACTCGAATACATCGCAAATCGTAAGCGCTAATAGCAAGGAAGGAACATAATCCCCTTTTTCAATTGCAGCGATCGTTTGTCTCGTCACTCCAACCTTTTCTGCTAATACACTTTGCGAAAAATTAAACCGAGCTCTTAATTCCTTCACTCTATTTAAAATGGTCAATTTTACCACCTCTCACCATTATTGTATGCTATACTTAACAAAATGTAAACTCAACTTAACATTATTTTTATAAAAAAATCCAACTTTACGTATTGTAAAGTTGGATTACTTGTTAGTTTAAAATTGTAAGCTTAACATTTTTTCTGCCCCACTTACTAGACGAAGCTTTATCTGGCATTAAAACATCAATTTTGTGACCTTTAATCGCGCCACCAGTATCTGCTGCAATTGCTTCTCCGTATCCTTCAACATATACACGAGAACCTAATGGAATAACAGATGGATCCACCGCAATTAATTTCATTCCTGGGTTTGCAGTTAGATTATATCCTCCCCATGCAGAATATACTTGTTGACCTGGACCGTAACCATTTTCAGCTGGGTCTGCTGTATAAGCTGTTGCATGTACATAAAGTTCTTTTCCACCAGCAGTTGGCTTAGGTGCAGGTTCTACATTTGAATTATTATTTTTAGCTTGAGCTGGCTTACTAGCTTGCTCTTGCTTTTGCTTTTGCTTTTGCTGTTCAGCAACTTCTGCCTGTGCCTTAGCTAATGCTTCTTGCTCAGCTTTTGCAGCTGCTTCTGCTTTTGCACGCTCTTCTGCTGCAATTCTTGCTGCTTCTTGCTCACGAGCAATTGTTTCTTGAACCGCCTTCATATTTGACTCAATTTTAGCCTTTTCTTCTGCTGCTAAATTAAGTTGGCTTGCAATCGCATTATATTTAGCTTGAACTGTTTGTAAGTTATCTTGACGTTTTTTCAAGTTATCTTGCAACTCAGCTTGTGCTTTTGCTAATTTTTGTTTGTCTACTACTAAAGACGCTTCTTTCTCGTCAATTGTTTTCTTATCTTCTTCAATTTGACGAAGATCTTGTTCTTGTAGACGTAAAATTTCTTTATCTGCTTCTAGAATAGTAGAAACTGCATTCATACGTTGTAAGAAATCTGCAAAGTTTTTTGACTCTACTACAACTTCTACTACTAAACTTGTATTTGAACTGTTTTGAACAGAAACCATACGTTTTCTCATAATATCCTTACGAGCAAGGACTTTATCCTCTAAAACGACAATTTCATTCTTTTTTTGCTCAATCTGCTTATGTGTTTCATCGATTTTGCGTTGAATAGCAGCTTGATCCTCTTTATTTTTTGCAATTGTATTATTTAAATTATGTAGTTCGTTTTCGATACCTTGAATTTCTTTATTAACAGCTTGCTTCTCTTGCTCTTTCTTTTGCATATCTGCATCGTTTTGCTGCAATTGCTGTTGCATGTTGTTAAGTTTCTCGTCGTTTGACTCTGCTTTTACAGCGACTGTACTAGAAAGACCGATAATTCCTGCTAATACTAGACTACTGATTCGCTTAAAATAGTTCATAATCCGACTCCCTTCTTATACAGTTATACATGATTTATTTTACAGTTTGTTTACAATACCATTAAATACAGTTTATTTTTCATGACGAAAAAAAGGGAATTATGAATAAAATGTAATAGATTCTTAAATATTTAACAATTCCTATATTTAAAAATTATAAAAGATGCTAAAATCCAAATATAGAGAAAATATAACTTCTAAAGGCGGTTGAAATAAATATATGTTTACGCAAAAAAAATCACTCCAACATAAAATTGATCAATTAGAAAGTCGTATACAAGAACTAGAAGCAGAATTAAAACAAAAAGATATCGAACAACAAGAGACTATTTCTTCTATCCACGATCGTGTACAAAGCGTTGTTCAAGAACATAAACTTGTAAATAACCAGCACCATACACTCCAAAATTTAGTTCAACAATTAAGCTCATGTTTCGAAAATGTTTCAACGCGTACAACACATTCCAATGAATTGAATAATGAAATGTTACAAAAAGAACAAAGCTTAATTCAGTCAATTGAAGAAATTATTGACTGCTCTAATGAAGGGAAAGAATCTGTTCATCGCTTACTTATTGTAATTAATAAATTAGGTGAACAATCTCAGCGTACGTCTAACAGTATGAATCATTTAAGTGAGCGCTCAAAAGAAATCGAGCAAATTGTAGAAGTCATTCAAAACATTGCAGCACAAACAAATTTACTTGCATTAAATGCGAGTATTGAAGCTGCGCGTGCTGGAGAGCACGGTAAAGGATTCGCTGTCGTTGCCAATGAAGTAAGAAAACTAGCGGAAAGTACAGCCGAAAGCACAAAAAACATCGGTAACTTAACGAAAAAAATTCAAGAAGAAATTGAAAAAGCATACGATAATACAAAAGATAATTTACATTTAGTCGATGAAGGTGTAGAAATGAGTGCCGATACAAACGCTAGAATTGAAAACATTTTAATTATGATTCAAACGTTACAAAGCGGTGCTACAAATGTTATTAAAGCTATTGAAAACCAAAAATCTTGTAATGATGATATATTACGTGAATTCGCTAATACACAACAAATGTTCCAAAAGTTAAATACTACTATTATGAATCACATCCATGATGCTGAGAAAGTCGATGTTCAATTAGCGAAAAGTCTTGAAGACACAGTAGTTTCTCATTAATAATAAAAATCCCTTATACCGTTATAAGGGATTTTTATTATATTTCGAATATTTATTTCTTCTCAATATTCATCCGTATCTTTGTTATAATGGACAAGTTGTTTCTTTCGACTAATAAACAAGGAGGTTATTATGGAACAATTTTACTACATTTTAAAATATTTAATTCTTGGTTTGTTCCAAGGACTAACAGAACCAATTCCGATTTCTTCAAGTGGTCACCTCGTTTTAGCACAGCATTTGCTAGGACTAAAAATAGAAGGGTTTAGCTTCGAACTACTTGTTAATTCAGCTTCATTATTAGCTGTATTACTTATTTATAGAAATGATTTAATTCGTCTAACGAAGAATGGTTTATCTTATATATTTACAAGAGCAGAAGACGCAAAATCAGATTTCTTCTTTATTATTTACCTTGTTATTGCGACCATTCCAGCAGGTGTTATTGGTGTTTTATTTAAAGACTATATCGACCAGTACTTAAAAGGCGTGAAGATGGTTGGGATTTCCCTTCTTATTACTGCTGTCGGCCTTTGGATTATTAGAAACTTGCGTGGACGTAAAAATGATGGCGATCTTTCTATGAAAGATGCAATTATCGTCGGATTAGCACAAGCTTGCGCACTAATTCCTGGAATAAGCCGCTCAGGTGCAACAATCGTAGCAGCGATGTTACTTGGTATGAAGCAAGAAACAGCTCTTCGTTTCTCATTCTTACTATATATCCCTGTTAGCTTAGGTGGTTTATTACTAAGTATTACAGACATTGCAAAAGATCCAAACCTAGATACATTATTCGTACCCTATGTCGTTGCGTTTATCGCAACATTTATCATGACATATATTTCGTTAAAATGGTTTATGAACATTATGGCAAAAGGAAATTTAAAATATTTCTCTTTCTATTGCATTATCGTAGGTGTACTTACTCTTATTTTCTTATAAAATGAAACTTACAAAGCGAAAAGCGAGTCATTCTATTAAACTAGGATGACTCGCTTTTTTATATCTTTATAATGATAAAGCCCCTCTTACCTTTCTGTACAGTAAGAGGAGCCCTTTTCATGCGTACACTTTCTTTTCTTGACAATACAAACGAATAACATGTTTATTTTGTTGAAATACATCATGCGTTAGGCGGATAATAATAAAATTTCGTTTTGTTTGATCATCATGAACAAAAATCTGTTCTCCCTCCTGAAAATGCCATGCACTTTCAAAGGTTGTAATATGATCCCCACTTACAGAAAAAAGCTCATATCGCATATCTTGTACCCTCTCTCAACTAATGATAATCATAATATTCTTATATTAAATTTATTATAACTTAATTCCATTGAGGTTTGTAATTTTTTCTATTTCGAAATATTTTAATTTTGTTTTAAGGTTCTTTTAACGTTATAATGATAAACGAATTTTCCTTGAAAGGAGCTTCATTTTGACTGCATATTTATTTCCAATAAAAACAGCATTTATTTTATTTCCTATTTTAGCGATGTTTCTATTAATCCCTTTTTTAATATTTAATTATCGCAAATATGGTTATTTGAATAAATGGCGTTCATTTATTTTATATTCACTATTACTCTATGTATTAAATGCTTATTTTCTTGTTATCTTACCTTTGCCACAAACATATGATACATGTAGCCTACAACCGGCTAATACACAACATATGCAACTCTCGCCATTTTATTTCATACAAGAGATTAGTAATCATACCTCGGCAATTTTAACGAAGCCAGCTACCTATTTCTATTTATTAAAGGAATCTGCGTTTTTACAAGTCGCTTTTAACGTTCTACTAACCGTTCCATTTGGTATGTACTTACGTTATTATTTCCGACGTAGCTTCTTACAAACAGTGTGTATTTCTTTTTGCCTTTCACTGTTCTTTGAATTAACACAAGTAACTGGATTATATGGTATTTATAATTGTGCCTATCGCTTATTTGATATTGATGATTTATTTTTAAACACACTAGGCGGTGTAATTGGCTTTATCATTGCACCAATATTTACGTATTTCCTTCCGAAAACAAGTGAGCTAGATATTCATATTGATTTAGAAACGAAACCAGTCGGATTCATTCGTCGTCTCATCGCTATGCAAATTGATTGGATTTTCTTATCTATCGTTGTACCGTTCATTAAAAACAAAGGAAATTCACTATTTATCGCTAACATCCAATCTTATACAAATGTATACGAACTTCTTTTCATTACATGTTCAGTCTTCATTTACTTTATTATCATTCCATACTTTACAAATGGAAGAACAATAGGAAAAGCATTGCTTCGGATTTACATTAAAGGACAAGCAGAGCGTATTACACTAAAAGAATTATTCATCCGCTACGGTATATTCTATTTCATTCTAGGCGGAATCAATTATATTCTTTCGAGTAGCTCTATCTTAAATCTTAAAGAGCCTTTAGTATTAGTAGTTATATTATTATTCCAACTCGGAATTAACGGTCTATTTATTATTCATGTTTTATTACATGTATTTAGTCGTGATAAGTTACTATTTTACGAGCACATTAGTCAAACAAGAAATGCGATCATACTAAAAAAAGCTGACAAATAATACTTTGTCAGCTTTTTTTCATAATCGTAAATAATTTTTCTGTGTAAGGGTTTGAAAACATTTCTGCTTCATCTAATAACTTCCTCACCTTTAGAAACGAATGCAATTCTGGATATATATTTTGTAATTTTTCGTACGTTAACGTATGCATTTTCCCCCAATGCGGGCGCCCTTCATACTTTAGAAAAATTTTCTCTACCTCACCGAAATAAGCAGCATACTTCATACCTTTATACATATGAACAGCAATATAAGCTGAATCCCTTCCGTATGCTGGACTGAGCCATATATCATCACTTTTCACATAACGGCATTCAATTGGGAAGTGCACTTTATACTTTTTCTTTTCAATAAGGTTTGATATTTCTTCTACAACGACCCGCATATACTTTGAAGGAACACTATACTCCATTTCATAAAATGGAACCGCACGCGATGTAGCAAATACTTCGTAACTCGGACCAATTATTTTTGTATTCGGTACAGCTTTAGCCGATAATCGACTTACGCCTTTACTTATAGAAGGAAACCATTTACATCCTTTAGATAACAAAGAAAACATCTTATTTTCAAGCAACTCTACCTTTAGTTTATGCCATTTTAAATCACTTTTTTTACCTGTTGTTTCATTTGTAAATTTCACTTGCACTTCATCAGAATAAGGAAAAACGAAAAATTCAAAATGGCGATTCTTCTTATATTCTTCTAGCTTGTTCATTACAGTAGATAATGACTGTTTTTCACTTTTATAAACGAGCGAATAGGCTGGAATAACCTGCAATTTTATTTTTACAATGATACCTAACATTCCAAGTGATAACTGAAAGGCTCTCCAATATTCCACATTCTCAGTTTCCGAACAAACTATACTCTCACCTGTAGATAAAACTGCGGTAATTTCTATAACTTGTGTTGATAAACTACCAAAGGTAATACCCGTTCCATGAGTCCCTGTACTAATCGCTCCTGCAATCGATTGTGAATCAATATCCCCTAAATTTTCTTGCGCATAACCTTTTTCTGCAAGTAACTTCCCTAAATCATGTAACTTTGTTCCTGCCCACACTTCGGCAACCATCTGCTCTTCATCGATATTCACAATACCTTTCAATTCATCTAAAGAAATTAAAATTTCTTCCGTCTGCACAAGAGGTGTAAACGAGTGTCCTGAACCGACAACACGAATTTTCTTCCCTTCTTTTCGTGCAAGCTCTACAACTTCTACTACATCTTTTATACTTTCTGGATACATCGTATAATGCGGCGTTCCTTCTACATTCCCTGTCCAATTTTTCCATTTCTGTCCCTTTATAGAAAGCATTGGCCATCCCCCCGATATGTTACATACTCCCCAACAATCTCTCCTTCTTTCACACGATATAAAAATGGAAACCGCTCACATAACTCTCCAGCTTTACTATGGCGAAACAAGATAGGATCTCCTATCTCTATCCGCTCCTCACTGTTATAAAAAATCGGTGTTTGTACCTCTCCAGCACCTTCTAAAGCTAATAGTTTGGCGCCATTTGGCCTCCAAATCTCAGGTTCTTTATCTTTACCAATTGCGCCTGAGGCAATATATCCCCCACCTAGACAAGTGTAAATATACGGGGCTGGTTTACGTACAACTGGTAAAGCAAATCCGACAGCTGGATGAAATTGCACCTCCTTATAATAATCAAACAGCTTCGGGGCATAAAAAGCAGAGCCTATTGTTATCTCTGAAACTGAGTTATCTTGCTCGGTTGTTTTTACACTTCCTGTTCCTCCCCCATTTACAAACCTTAGTTCAATACCTAGGCTTTGTATTTCTTTTACGATATGTCCTCTTCTTTCTTTAACTTCTAACACCGATTTCTTCTTTAAATACGAAATCACTTTACTTTTCACTCGCTGATTCGGTATGTGATCTCCTACCCCAGCAATTTGGGCTTCATATCCCATTACACCATCTAATATCAAAAATAATGATTCTTTCACCCTTTTTACTATTTTCAAAGCACCTTGCACATCTTTTACCGGCGATCTGTTTACCCCAAAATGAAATTGAAAAAAACGACTACTCATATCAATATCCAAACAAACACGAAAACACCCTTTAGACTTCTCAGCAATTTTTTCTAAATAAACAATATGGTCTTCACAATCCACCATACAAGTTATAATGAGCCCTTGCTTTGTTAGCAAACTTATTTCATGTAAAGCTCTTTCATCATAAGCAGGATATCCGAGTAATAAATCATTGAATCCTTGTTCAATTAAAAACAAAGCCTCCCTAGGTGAGAAACACATAATACCTTGAAATCGATCATTTGCAGCTAAAACCTTTTGCATAACCGGAACTGAACGTAACGATTTACTCGCTATACGAATCTTCTTATTTCCACTTAATTCTATAATCGATTGAATATTTCTATCTAAAGCCACTTCATCCAAAAATGCACACGGTAATGGAACTTCTTTAAAAATTCCTCTATCCACATTTTTTCTCTCCTCTTCTCAATATGTCTTATACATATTGGAAAGAAAGTTGAAATTTCCTCTACAAAATAAAAAAGTTTCTTCTTATTTAAGAAGAAACTTTTTTAGGACTACTTCATAGAAATAGTTGCCTCTACTGGATAATGATCAGAAAAATCATCATACGTATATTTTTTGAACCATGATGTAACAGACCATTTTGGAGATTTCGGTTGTAATACTTTATTCTCTATAAATGATGGATTCGCATGATCTTTACTTGCAATAATATAATCTAAATACTCGGCAGGGCTATCGGGGAAATTATATTTCGCAATACTGTTTGTCGTCGCATCCCAAGTTGCTGTATGTCCTGTATAAGATGGAATAGAAGCGTGCAATGTTGTGAACATGGATGCGTACTCTGAATCACTATTGTTCTCTGCATTTACTTTGTTCACGTTCATATCACCACCAAATAGGACGTACTCGTCATTTGGTATATTCTTATTTTTTATAAAATCTTGAATTTCTTTTAACTGATTTGTACGTACAGATGCAGGTGAAGTTTTTCCGCACATACTATCTTCAGCCTGCAAATGCGTCCCAATTACATGAACGAAACGATCATTTTTCTTGATTTTCGTGTATACAAATCCTTTATTTGATAAATTATCTGGCCCGCATCCTTTTGCAAATACATATTGAATCTTCTCAACGATCGGCCATTTACTCACGATTGCAACACCCCCATCTTCAGGCGTTGAAGATGAATAGCTACCTAACGTTTTATCCCATTCATTTCCGTTACTACGACCTAATACCGCTGTTTGATTTGGATATTCTTTCTTCAAATTTCCTAATAAACGGTTTGAAGAACTATTATCAAATACTTCATTTAATATAACAACATCTTGATTCTTTATATAATCCGCTGCCCCAATTAAATCAGCACGCTCACTTTGTCCCCAGTTAGGATATAAGTTTGTTGATAGCATGTACACGTTATGTGTCATAACTTTTAATGTATCATTTTTATTTGTAGACACTTCCGCTTGAGCCGAGGATCCATTATATAAAGCCGCTAGACCGATTCCAACGCTAAGTATACTTTTTAGCAATTTACTTTTCACGATTCATACCTCCATGTTTTGTATAGTGATAAAAAAGGCCAAATACTCTATTGTGAGATTTGACCTTTTTTAAATACTTAACGATCTCCGTACGTATCAAACCAAAGCTGAATGTATCCAGCAGTAACACGTTGTGCATCCATTAATCGCTTACCTGTCATTGGTGTAACTTCAGCGCGCCATTTATCTGCATATTCTTGTGATACAGCTGCTTTTACGAACCAATCTTTCGTATTATCATTTACAATTCCAGAGTAATCTTGTTTCGCCACTACTGCCGCTCCATGAATCCACTCTTCTGGATTTGTACCTTTCCAGTTCCAATATCCATTTCCGTCCGTTACTTTATAATTATCTTTTATCGTATCTACAAAGTTTTCATATTTAGAATGGAACCCTTGTGGGTACGAAAGATTTGTAAAGTTTGCCGCATGCATTGGTTGGTTTACATCTCCTAAATAATGAAGGGATAATCCTAAATAGAAGAATGCTTGTTTCATATCTTTGTTTTTGTATGACTCACCAGCTAATTTGAAGTATTTAGCTCCAGTTTCTTTTGCCTGCTTTGCAAGTGGAATATATGTTTTTCCATTGTCTGGATCATAGAAATGTGAAGCAAATGTGCTATTATCATAATAAGGATTTTCATAGTCAGCAGCATAAATACCGTTCTCTAGCTCTGTACGCCATTCATTTAATTGTGTAACTCGATCTTGTTTTACAAGTGTTGTATTACGAGACATAATATCAATGGCACGGTTTACAATCCATAAATGAGAGTTTACGCCTTCTTTATGCTTATCTTCAGCAGACCAGCGGTGAACTATTTTTATTTTACTTCCCCCATCATTTTCATGAGCAAATGCAACACTTTGTAACGGAGCTACTAATGTAATAGCTGCTGCTAGAGCAAGTACTTTCTTTTTCATCTGAAATCCTCCATTTTATAATTGAATTATTGTAAACTTTTTGTTAGGATCCTATGATATCGTCCGGTTAACCTATGACTAGAATATCCCACCTTTCATGAAATTTCTATCACTAAATTAAAATATGCAGATTTTCATATCATTATAACTTTATACATAGTGAATATAATGATTGAATGCACTTATATTGTAATAAAGTATTGTTAAGCTACTGCAAATACTTGTCTAAACTAATGTAAAAAAGAGTAAAGCATCCACATGCTTTACTCTTTTTTTCTACTTGATAATATACTTGGCAGTTGTACATTAACTGCCAACTTATGAATAAATCCAAATACTAGTCCAATCCCAACAAATATGTATAAGATTGTAAATACCTTTCCGAAATCCGTTTGCGGACTAAAATTCCCATCACCGACAGTCGTCAACGTGACCACACTAAAATATAAAGCATCAAGAGGACGTAATCCTTCAACTGTACTATAAAAAATTGTACCAGATGTTAATGTTAGAAATGTTAATACGAATAATACTTGAAACTCTTTATCTTTCCACGCTCGTAAACAAGCTTTTAACATCCGTTTCAATGTCAACATAAATGAAAGCATTAGACTTCCCCTTCCAAACAAAATACCTGTAGTTAAAGGAAAGTCTATCACCTTTCTGTATAGAAAAAAAGTAGCCCTCTTCTATTTCTAGAAAAGGGCTACTTTTTACTATTCTCTATTATTTAGGTGAAACAAGAATTTTCACTTGTGTTTTATCTTTTACAAGTGCTTCAAAACCTTCTTCAACAACTTGATCCACTGTGATTTTCTTCGTAATTAATTTCTCTGCTTGAATTTGGCCAGAGCTAATTAATTTAATAACAGCTGGGAAGATATGACGGTATCCAAGAATACCGATAACTTCTTTTTCTTTTAATACAAGGTTGTTTGGCGTAATTGTTGCGTCTTTTTCCCATACACTAACAATCACAGTTTGTCCTTCAAAGCTTGTACTTTCAATCGCTTGACGAAGTACTACTTCAACACCTGTTACTTCAAAGCTCACATTTACACCTAAACCATTTGTTAAGTTACGAATTTCTGCTAGTACATCTTGAGTAGCTGGATTTAATACGTAATCCGCACCTGCTAATTTTGCTAACTCTTGACGTTCTTTAGAAAGTTCTACTGCAATAACAGGAGTTGCTCCTGCTGCTTTAGCTGCTTGAATGACAAGAAGTCCAATTGGACCACAACCAAATACTGCTACAGCTTCCCCTTCTTTTAATTTACTTTGACGTACTGCATGAACGGCTACTGCTGCTGGTTCTACAAGTGCACCTTGTTCATACGTCATTTCATCAGGAATATGGTGAACCATATCTTCTGGTACTACTGTATATTCAGAGAAACCGCCGCCTTCTCCGCCAAGACCGTGGAAAACAAGTTGTTCACAAACATTGTAATGTCCATGTTTACAAGCTTCACATTTACCACAAGAATAAATTGGTTCTACAACGACGCGATCTCCCACCTTATGAGAAGTAACGCCTTCACCGATTTCAACTACCTCACCACTAAACTCATGACCTAAAATAACCGGTGCTTTTACGTGTGTTAATGGGTGCTCTTCTGTTGGAATAAAAATAGGTCCTGCTAAATATTCATGCAAGTCTGTTCCGCAGATACCACACCATTTCACTTTAATCTTAACTGCTCCTGGTCTTACAGTTGGTTCTGGTACTTCTTCTACTCGTACATCACGTTGATTATGCCAAAGTAGTGCTTTCATTTTATACATCCCTCTCTACGTATATACTTAACCTGGTGAAGTTTACAAATCTATTATAATACTTTCATCCATATATTTCAAAAAAACAATCTCATTTCCACTAAATTTTAACAAATAACGTTCAATATTTTGTCACTTTGTACTTTTTTCCACATCTGTTAATTCAATTTCATTGCGGTTGAAATTAGCAGTATGCCATAATAACATAGGAGAGGTGAATATCGCTTGAAATATTTTATTTACTTTATTGTTATTGTAGCGTTTCTAGATACATTTTCACAATTACCTATTATGAGTACGTTCGCTCAAAGTCTTGGAGGATCTCCTCTTATTATTGGGCTAGTTGTCGGTATGTACTCATTCGCTAATATGATCGGTAATATTATTGCTGGCGCTGCTGTCGATAAATTTGGTGCAAAAAAAATACTTTATATAAGCATGGGGCTTACGAGTTTCATAGTCTTGTTATACACCGTTGTTCAAAGTGGTGAACAACTATTAGTTGTGCGCTTTATGCACGGCTTTAGTGACGGATTTTTAATTCCTGCTGCCTTTACGTTTTTATCAAAACAAACAAATTCAGCAAGACAAGGTAAGGCAATGGCTCTATCTGGTGCTGCTGTTGGAACAGCTGCAATTGTAGGACCCGCGTTCAGTGGGATTATGAAAGCTACTGCTGGTATAGAGTGGGTGTTCATTACCATTTCTATTTTAATGGTCCTTGGTACAATCGTATCTCTATTCTTCTTACCAAATAACGTATCAAGAAAAGATACTTCAAGAACACAAATGATGAACAAAGAAGATATGATTGAACTATTGAAATCAGAACCGCTATTGCAAGCATATATTGGTGCTTTCACGCTAATGTTTTCACAAGGAATTGTCACGTATATGCTACCAGTGAAAGTTGAGGCATTAGCACTTAAAGCATCTACAACAGGTATGATGTTAAGTGTATTCGGAATTACCGCTATCCTATTCTTCTTGCTGCCAACAAACCGTATTTACGATCGATTTAATCGTTCAAAACTCATGTTAATTGGGATTGCAGTAATGGCATTCGCGTTATCTTTACTTGGATTATTTGCAACAAAAGGTATGCTCTTTATCGTTATGATGATTTATGGCATTGGATTCGCTATCCTGTTCCCATCAATAAATGCATTACTTGTTGAAAATACGACAGATGATAAACGCGGAAAAGCATTCGGATTGTTTTATGCTTTCTTCTCATTAGGAGTTGTTGCTGGATCTTTTACAGTTGGAGCAATCGGGGCATCACCTAGTGTCAGCTTCGTTATTGGAACTGCATTCTTATTAACATTTGCCGGTATGATTTACGTAAGAAGCAAAGTAAAAAAGACAATGATGGGTTAATTCCATCATTGTCTTTTTTTATGATAATCTCCTATTCAACTTTTAACTTTCAATAATCCGTATTTAATAAACAATATGGCATTATATTTTTCATAGAGATAATACAATGGGTAACAAAATAAGAAGAAAATAAGTACAGTTGGTACATCGTCTATAATAGAAAAATATTTTACCAGTAATTCCTTAATACTCTCTCCAATTATAATAAACAGCGGAATGATACAAATTGCCGCTAATATTAAGCATGGTGTGATCCTCATTTCTTTTAGCCTGACCTTACAGTGTGGACACCTGAATGAAAAAGGATGCGGTAAATCAATAATATGTTGTGTAGTAATATTCCCTTCACACTGTGGACATTCAATTATTTCTTCCATTTAACTCACTCCTTTCTATCCATAAAAAAGAGCACTATCTAATAGCGCTCTTTTATTGCCGAATATATTACTTTTGTGTCTAACCAAATACCAATGTAAATAAATTAAACTGTAAAGGCAATACTACAGTTCTTCTTTTACAAAAAAAGTGTATAAATACCGACGATACTTCGACAATTTCCTCGGAAATATTTCCTTTCCCCACATAATTTGATACACTACATGTGAACAGACATTTGTATTACATAAACTAAAATAATAACTTACTTTACAAATTAAAAAGCACACTCTTCATAGGAAGAATGTGCTTTTATGTTATTAACGTTTAATCCAAACAGCGCCTGCCGATTTATCCTCTGCCTGTCCAACAACTTGGAATTTAAGTCCAAGGTTTGGAATTTTTCTTCCTGCGTCTGCAATTTGTTTGTTACTATATATTTTTGAATCATCGAAAGTTGTAACACCTTGTAACCCAGAATAGTTAAACTGTCCACGTGTTAATGAATTTACACTCCATGCTGGTGTTTGATCAAATGAAAATGCAGCGTCTGCAATTTGCATGCCCGTATTACCGTAAGTTGGTCTTCCGTTTAAATTGCCAACAAGTGCCTCTGGATGAGAATCTACCACACCAAGGAATCCTTCACCTGGATGCACACCAACCCAGTTATCTTTGAAGCTATCATCTGCATACCAAACGACAAGACCTGTATTATACACAGGGCCTTTTCCTGCTTTCAATCCATTATCTGATCCCGCATAGTTTCTCCACTCTAAGTAGTAATAATGAGCTTTCTTCTCTGTCCCATCAGAAACAACAAAACCATTTACATTCATTTTAGATTGTCCTTCTGCATCATCAGAAAATACAACTTGTCCATCAACAGTTACATTTACATTATCCATCGCGAAACCTTTATATGTTACAGCTGGATCTGTAATATAATCGAATTGCAGTTTCACTTTTTTCCCTTTAAATTGACTTAAATCATATGATTTATCCATCCATTTTCCATCTGTTGTATCTTTATCCTCTTGGACTATTTTTTCTCCAAGTCTATCAATTAATGTTTTCGTTCCATCTTCTGTTACTGCATGCACTTCGACAAAATCGCACTCTGCTTCTAACTCATAATTTGCTTTATAATCGAACTTTGCATTTGTTCCTTTTGTTAAATCAAAGAATGGTGTTTCTAGTGTTGTATGCATATCATCTCCTCTTGTACTATAATATGCATGCTTTCCAAACTCAGGTTTAATCGTTTCAACACTTTTACCTGGTAAGTTAACACGTACAACGCCTGGGCGATTGGATTTCGTAACACTTTGATCAATATATGTAGGAACCCCTACTCCACCCTTAATTTTATCGTAATCTACTTCTAAAATTTTTGCCCAGTTGCCGCCCATATTCTTTTGTAAGAAGTCTTTATTTTGTGGTGAGAAACTAGTTGGCTCTGTTCCTGCAATTTTCCCTGTCCAACTACCCCCACTCATTAATGACCACGCTTCAACAGGTGAACCCATTCCAGTATATTTCGTGTCATATTCATCCGGTAAGCCAAGGTCATGTCCAAATTCATGCGCAAATACACCTACTGCTCCATCTTCTGGTTCAATTGTGTAATCATGCGCAGCTACTTTGCCACCAAAGTAATCTACCTTTGATTTTGTACCGTCAATCGCTACTGGATCTATTGCTAATTTCGAGCGATGTGACCAAATTGCATCATCACCTAATTTACCCCCACCAGCTTCTTGACCAACACCAGCATGGATTACCATTAAATGATCAATTACACCATCAGGTTCATTTTGATTTCCATCACCATTTGTATCATATCTATCGAATTGATCAAATTGAGATAAATCTAACCCTTTCTCAGCAGCTGCATGTAAAGCTTCTTTCACTAAATCACGTGCGCCTTTTGGTCCTTTATTATCATGACCACTGCTACCATCAGCACCGTAGTCAGACGCTTTTCCTGGAACAGTTAGCCATTCCGTTACATATCCATCTGTCGTATAACTTCCGCCAGACTGCTCTTCATAATATTGTTTAAACGTTTTTACTTTTGAACCATCAAATAATGTGTACGGTTCATTACCAAATAACATTTTTTGATAATGCTCTCTACTAAAGTCATTCGAATACATATACCCTGGTGTTTGATCAATATTATTATGTTTATAATCACTAAATTCAACGAGTAATACTAATACTTTATCAGTTCGAACAGAGCCCTTATAAGGCGCTTGCTTTGCTTTAGAAGTTGGGACTTGTCCATTCAATTGTTTTTTATTTGGTTCTGGTTTTTTCTCAGGACCCACATTTTTTTCAGGTTTCTTTACTTTCTCCTTTTCTTCCATTTTCTTTTCTTTTACTTTTTTCACATAATCAGATGCCTCTTTAGCAGTATCTGCTGGAAGAATTTCTTTATTTGCCTGATCGCCTTGTTTCTTTTCAATATACTTTTCTACAGCTTTTTTCGTTTCTTCTTTAGATGATGCTGGATTAATTGTTCCTCTTTCTTTCAACGCTTCTGCTAAACGATCTTCTTGAATTAAATTGTAATCAATTGGTGTTGTAGAGACATTTTCTTTCTCTTTTGCTGGCGTTTCTGCGTATGCTAGCGGAGTACTCATTACAGATGTGCATCCGATAATTGCCGCAATTGCTAATGATGACAACACTTTAAATGGCGCTTTTCTTCTCATTCTATTTCTCTCCTTTTTTATATAAAACTTAAAATTCAGATAAATCGGTGTGTTTTTGTCGAAATCTCTGTTTACTACCCTCCCTATATAAAAAAGCATAATTCTATAAACGTTAAGCTTTCTGTTATAGAATCATGCCCTCCAGTTTTCTGGTCAGAACCTCTACCTTTTTATGTCGAAATATGAAAAATAAAAAGTGATTTGATATATATTAAATAGCTTATATAAAAAATTTAAAAGACAATATGCAAAATTGCATGAAAATTCTTTTAAATAAAAAAGAACCCTAGTCAATTAAACTAGGATTCTTGATTTTCTATTATTTCTCTTGTGTTTTTTCCCAATCAGCTAAGAATTTCTCAATTCCTTGATCTGTTAATGGGTGCTTCACTAATGAAGCAATTACGTTTGCTGGGATTGTTGCAATATGTGAACCGTTTAATGCTGCTTCTGTTACGTGAACACTGTGACGTACAGATGCTGCAATGATTTCTGTTTCAATGCCGTGAATTGCAAAGATTTCTGCGATTTGGCGGATTAAATCCATGCCGTTATGACCGATATCATCTAAGCGACCTAAGAATGGTGAAACGTATGTCGCACCAGCACGAGCTGCAAGTAATGCCTGAACTGCTGAGAATACTAGTGTAACGTTTGTACGAATTCCTAGGTCAGAGAATGCTTTTACTGCTTTTAAACCTTCTGTTGTCATCGGAACTTTTACAACAACGTTTGGAGCAATTTTCGCTAATTCTTTTCCTTCTTCAATCATTTTATTAGCTTCTAAGCTAATTACTTCTGCACTTACAGGACCTTCTACAACGCTGCAAATTTCACGAATACGCTCGTGGAAATCTACGCCTTCTTTTGCTACAAGTGATGGATTTGTCGTTACTCCAGCTAATACGCCTAATGCATTTGCCTCTTTAATTTCGTTAATGTTTGCTGTATCAATAAAGAATTTCATTTGTTATTCTTCCTTCCTGGTTTTCATTTTATATTTATTTATTTTTCTTAATAAGCTCTAATTCAATCGGAATAGATTTGTCCACTTTTTTACCTTGCGTGATCTCTTTTGCTGTTTGCATCGCCTTCTCCCCGATTAATTCCGGTTTTTGAGCAACTGTTGCAGCCATACGCCCATCTTTAACCGCCTTTACAGCATCTTCTGTTGCATCAAAACCAACAACGACTACATCTGTTTTTCCAGAAGACTTCAATGCTTCAAGTGCCCCTAATGCCATTTCATCGTTATGTGCAAACACGGCTTTAATATCACCATTTGCTTGCAAAATGTTTTCCATAACAGATAATCCTTTTGCTCTATCAAAATCAGCTGCTTGTTTTGCAACTACTTTTAAAGACTTATCCGCTACGTTATGGAATCCTTTCCCGCGCTCACGAGCAGCAGAAGAGCCAGGTATTCCTTCTAATTCAGCAACATTTGCTCCCTCACCAACTAATTCACGAATGTAATCACTAGCCATTTGACCACCTTCAATATTATTAGAGGCAATGTGGGAAACAACTTTACCTGAATTTGCAACGCGGTCTACAGTAATAACAGGGACATTTGCTGCATTTGCCGCACTAACTGCTGAAGCAACAGCGTCTGAATCGGTTGGATTAATAACAACTACATCGACACCTTTTTGAATTAAATCTTCAACATCATTTGTTTGCTTTGCTGCATCATTTTGTGCATCAACAGCAATCAATTCAATGCCGCTTTCTTTCGCTTTCTTTTCTGCCCCTTTTTTCAAAGTCACAAAAAATGGATTGTTTAAAGTTGAAACAGAGAATCCAACTTTAATAGTTTTATTTCGACCTTTATCGCTAGAATCCTTTGCCCATTCTGGTGGTTCCATTGAACAACCAGCAGTAATGACCATAATACATGCAACGAGTATAAGTAACCATTTCTTCATGAACTGTCCCTCCATTACGCTTCTTTTCGACGATCAATTAATACAGCTAGTAAGATTACAAGTCCTTTTACAACTTGTTGGAAGAAAGAAGATACACCTAATAAATTTAAACCGTTATTTAGTACACCTATAATAAGCACACCGATGAATGTACCAACAATCCAACCTCTTCCCCCAGAAAGACTTGTTCCACCTAATACAACTGCTGCAATTGCATCTAATTCGTAAGAAGTACCTGCAGTTGGCTGTGCAGAATCTAGTCGTGATGTTAAGACAATACCTGCAAGCGCTGCCAAAATTCCGGAAAGACCATAAATCATTACTTTAATTCTCGTAACATTAATACCTGATAGTGCTGCTGCTTCTTCATTTCCACCAATTGCAAATGTACGGCGACCAAATGTCGTTTTCTTCAAAATGAAGTACAGTACTGCGAAAGCGATCATCATTGTAACAGCTGGTACCGGAATACCGAGAAAATAACCGCGTCCAAACATTTGGAACATTAAATGATCACCAAGACCAGTGATCGGACGTCCGTCCATATAAACAAGCGTCAACCCACGAAAAATAGTCATTGTTGCTAACGTCGCAATAAATGGAGCTACTTTTCCCTTCGCAATAATGATACCGTTTACAATCCCCATTACAAGACCAGCCAATAATCCAACTGCCATTGCAAGAAACGGGTCCATGCCACTTGCCATCATTCCAGCAACAAGTGCACTTGATAATGCTAAAATAGAACCTACCGATAAGTCAATACCCCCTGTTAAAATTATAAAGGTCATTCCGAATGCAATAAGCGCATTAATCGATACTTGACGCAGTATATTAAATAAATTTGGAATTTCAATAAATGCTGGATTTAAAGCTGTAATTACGACGATAATTAATACTAAACCGATTAAAGAACCAAGTTGCTGTAATACATTCCCCTTCTTAGCCATTCTTACTCTCCCCCTGTAGCTAGTGCCATAATAGACTCTTGTGATGCCGTATCTTTCTCTAAAATGCCTCCAACTTTTCCTTCATGAATGACAAGAACGCGATCACTCATTCCTAAAACTTCTGGAAGCTCAGATGATACCATAATAACGGCATCTCCTTGCTCGGTAAGCTTATTCATAATAGAGTAAATTTCTTTTTTCGCTCCAACATCTACACCCCTTGTTGGCTCATCTAAAATGAGTAACTGCGGGTGGATACCTAGCCATTTTGCAATAACAACCTTTTGCTGATTTCCACCAGAAAGAGATTTTACTGCTTGCTCTCCACTAGATGCTTTCACATTAAGTAGCTTCATCATATCCGCTGTGAACTGCTGTTCTAGTTCGTTACTAAGGACACTTCCCTTTGAAAGACTTTCTAAATTCGGTAAAGCTAAATTTTCTCGAATTGAGAAATCTAACACTAACCCTTCAGATTTTCTATCCTCTGTAATGAAAGCTATTCTTTGTCTAATCGCATCTATTGGACTATCAATCTTTACTTCTTGTCCATTTATAAAGATTTGACCAGAATCTAACGGTTCGTACCCAAATATCGCTTTCATAATATCTGTACGGCCAGCTCCCATCAAGCCAGCAACACCAAGGATTTCACCTTTTCTCACTTGAAACGAAACATTTTCAAACTTCCCTTTTTTCGTTCCGTTACGCATCTCAAAAATGACATCGCCAATTTGACTATTTCGCTCTGGGTAACGTTCACCAATGCTGCGCCCCACCATCATACTCACTACTTCATCAAATGATGTTTCCGGAATGAGCCTCTTTCCTACGTATTCCCCATCACGTAAAATCGTAATGGCATCACATATTGAAAAAATTTCTTCCATTCGGTGTGAGATATAAACGAACGAAACGCCTTCTTTACGTAATTTATTAATGACAGTAAACAACGTTTCAATTTCACGATCTGTTAATGCAGCTGTCGGTTCATCCATAATAATAACGCTCGCGTTTGTCATTAACGCTTTCGCAATTTCGATAATTTGCTGTTGTCCAACCGATAACTCCCCAGCCAACATAGCGCCTTTTACATGTAACCCTAACTCCGCTAGTTGCTGCTGGGCAATCGCGTTCATTTGACGCGTACGCAAAATACCTGTCTTCCCATACATTAACTCTTTACCGAGAAACATATTCTCAGCTACTGTTAAATTCGATAATATGTTCAATTCTTGATGTATAAATGCAATACCGTACTCTTCTGCTTCTTTCGCATTTTTAAAAGTTCGTTCTTGTCCATCAATCGTGATTGTTCCACCATCTCTTTTATATACACCTGTTAAAATTTTCATGAGCGTTGATTTACCCGCTCCATTTTCCCCCATCAATGCATGAACTTCTCCTGTTTCAATCATAAACTGTGCATTCTTCAAAACAGGATTGCCATTGAACGCCTTTGAAATATTTTTCATTTCAATACGCATTCTCATCACTTCCCTTTATTAAAAAATCACGCCTGCATGTAAAATTACATTGGCATAAGGAGTAGCCTCTCCTGTACGAATAATCGCCTTCGCTTTCTTCGTATGCTCTTTAAATTGTTCATGAGATACATATTCAAACGCTGGCTCTATTAATTTCAGCTCAATCTCCTTATTTACTTCCACATTATTGTTAATGACTTCTTCTGCTAACGTCACTTTTTCAATTGCCATATCATCAGCTACCACTTGCAATACGTCTAAAAAGCTAGGTTTTCCAATCTCAACAGCTAAATCAATTCGTTTTACTCCGTCAGGAATCGGTAACCCGCAGTCTGCGATTACAATCGTATCTGTATGCCCAAGTGAAGCAAGGACTGATGCAATCTCACTATTTAATACACCGTGCTTTTTCATCCGACAATCACCTGCACTTCACGCACTTTATCTCTCGTTGGCATACCGCCTTGCGCCCCAAGCTTCGTTACAGAAAGGCCACCAGCAATATTCGCAAAACGAATTGCTTTTTGAAGTGCTTCTCCTTCAGAAAGCGCAACTGCTAATGCTCCATTAAATGTATCACCAGCTCCAGTCGTATCTACTACATCAACAGCAATGCTAGGAACATGTACAATCTCCGTCCCATTATGGAAACGTACACCGTTAGAACCTTCTGTCATCAATAGTTTATTTGGATATTTAGCCAGTAAACCTTCAATTGGTGATGTGAAATCATCTAATACGATGCGGCACTCATGTTCATTTGGCGTAATATAAGTTGCCTTTTCTAAAATATCTTCTGATAACACTTGTGCTGGTGCTGGATTTAACATAACCGGGATTTTGTGTTCCTCACAAATAGCCAATACATATTTTACTGTTTCAAGTGGAATCTCTAGTTGAAGAACAACCATATCTGCTTTTATAAGAAGATCTTTTGAACGATCTACAACCGACTCATTTACAAGAGCATTTGCCCCTTGCACGACAACAATACTGTTATCCTCTTCTGCTAAAACGATATGAGCAATTCCTGTCGCTGTATCTGTAACCGGTACCACATAGTCGATAAAGACACGTTCGTTCTCTAAATTTTTCCTAACTACAGTTCCATAATTATCGTTTCCTACCGCGCCAACCATCGCTACATTTGCGCCTAATCTAGCTGCAGCAACTGCTTGGTTGGCTCCTTTCCCTCCTGGAATTGTATGAAATGCTTCACCAATTACTGTTTCCCCTGCTTTCGGACGTTTTTTTGAAACGGCCACTAAATCCATTGAAATGCTACCTACTACTGCAATATTTGGCATCTATTTCATCTCCTTACTTCGTTGTATTTCGTTCTATAATTTCAATCGGTAAACGATAGTGTTTCTCTTCTAATCCGTTTCCTTCCATCTGCTCTAACAATAGCTCTGTTGCAATTTTCCCCATTTCATAAATTGGCTGTGCAACAGTTGTAATAGATGGATACATCATCTCTGTTAAAGAAATCCCATCAAACCCGATAATTTGTAAATCATCCGGAATAGAAATCCCCTTTTGAAGTGCCGCCTTCACAATACCTATTGCAATTAAATCATTTCCAGCAACAATCCCATCAATATGTGGGTATTCTTCTAATAATTCCACCGCTACGCGCTCACTATTAGCTGGATCAAATGTACTCTCTGCGATCATATAAGAAAGATTATTTTGCGTAATAACGTCTACAAAACCTTCAAAACGTTCATTAGCGGTGCTTACGTCACGCGGTCCGCGAATATGCGCAATATGTTTACAGCCTTTATCTATTAATAACTTTGTCGCTGCCTGACTCCCTGCATAGTTATCTGCATATACAGTAGGAATACGCTCATTAAACATACGGTCAATTGCAACAACCGGAACAGACAACTTCATGTAATTAACACTATTTTGTGGATTTGTTGCTACAATAAATCCATCCACATTATTTTGCCTAAGTACATCAATATATTGCTTTTCTTTCTCTAAACTCTCATCAGAGTTACAAAGGACAACTGTGTATCCTTGCTTATGCGCTACATCTTCTACGGCACGTGCAACTTCCGGAAAGAATGGATTCACGATATTGGGAACAACTAAACCAATTAAACGAGATTTTTTATTATACAGTGAACGCGCTACTGTACTAGGTTTATAATCTAGCATCTCAATTGCTCGCTCTACTTTCTTTAATGTATCTTCATGAACATATCCATTTTTATTTAACACTCTGGAAACGGTCGCAACAGATACTCCCGCTAATTTCGCAACGTCTTTAATCGTACTCATTCTCTTCCCTCTCCATTTCATGTAACCGTTTACAGAAAATAATATAACGCATTTCTAGAAATACGTCAATCATTTCTCACGAAAAAGCTTTTAAGGTTATACTCAAAAAAGCACCGCCATAAGGCGATGCTTTTTCATTACGAATATGATACAGTTTGTTCTTTTTCCTCTGCAGCTGGCTCTTCAGCACCTTTTTTACGATCTGATAGTTTAATCTTCTGTAAGAAGATCGTAAAGATGGCACCTACTACGATAAATACTAATCCTGTTAAGAATACAGTATGAAGTGAGTCTACTAAAGAGTTTTTCAAGATTGGTACAATGCTGTTAGCAAATGCTTCTGGCATTTGTTTTAATGCCTCTGGACTAAATAGCATCGAATATAAACCTTGTGGGTCTGTATGAATCATATCTTTAAATTTCGTTACCATTTGTCCCGCTTCTTTCGGGAATGTATCTAATACAGGAACTAAATTCTTTGTTAACGTTGTACCTGAAGTGTTATTCATAATTGATCCTAAAATTGTAATACCAAATGTTCCACCGATTTGACGGAAGAACTGACTTGATGATGTTACAACACCAAGGTCTTTTTTCGGGAAGCTTTCTTGTAACGCTAATGTTAATGTTGGCATTACAAGCCCCATTCCTAAACCGATAACCATCATATAAGAAGTTGCAGTTAATTTAGTTGTGTGCATATCCATCGTTGTTAATAACCAGAAACCACCAGCCATAATAAGCATTCCTGTAATAATTTGTGGTTTTACACCAACTTTTAATACAAGTTGCCCGCCGATAATACTCATCACAATCATAGTGATCATCATTGGCGTCATGATTGTTCCTGATTCCGCAGCACTTACTCCTACAATTCCTTGCATGAAGAATGGTACGAACATAATCGCACCGAACATTCCGATACTCATAAAGAATCCAATCGCATTCAGTAATGTAAACGTGCGATTTTTAAAGAAATGCATCGGTAAAATCGGTTCTTCTGCTTTTGTTTCAACGATAATAAAGCTAACGATACCAATTAGAGCTAATGCAAATAACCCGATAATTTGCCAAGAATCCCATGGGTAATCTTTCCCGCCAAATGTTAATGCAAGTAATAAACTTACAACACCGAGAATCATCGTAAAGATTCCAGCGATATCAATTTTAATCGGTCCTGTTTGTTTATGTGACTTTAATCCCATTGCAATAAAGATTGTTGCTAAAATACCAACTGGTAAGTTAATGTAAAATACCCATCTCCAGTTTACTGCGTCTACAATCCAACCACCCACTTGTGGTCCAATTACAGAAGCAAGGCCGTATAATGCACCAAAAATACCTTGCCATTTCGCACGTTCTTTTCCCGTGAACATATCTCCGATAATAATCATAGCCATTGGCATCATAATACCGCCACCAAGACCTTGAATACCACGGAAAATAATTAATTCTGTCATACCATTTGCCATACCACATAACGCTGAACCAACCATAAAGATAACTAGCCCTGTTATATATACGTTACGACGGCCAAGTAAATCCGCTAATTTACCTGCAATTGGTACAACTGTTGTTGATGTTAACATATAAGCTGTTGTTAACCATGTCATTAAGCTTAATCCGCCTAGTTCACCGACGATACGCGGCATTGCTGTACCAACGATTGTTCCATCTAATGCAGCAAATAGCATCGCGATTATTAAACCGATTAACAGCAACTTTCTATTTATGTTTTGTTGTTGCTCCATGTAATCTCCTCAATTCCTCTTAGTTATTCTCTTTTTTCTCTTGTGTCCCGCAAATAATTGTTTCTAACTTCTCAAAGAGGCGTAACAAATCTTCTCTTTCTTGTAATTCTAAATGTGAGAAATATTTTGCAATGTGCTCATTACGAGCGATCATTGCCTCTTCTACTCTAGCTTTCCCCTTTTTTGTTAACTCAATGACGACAACACGACGGTCATCCTTGTCGTGGTAGCGTTCTACAAGCTCTTGGTCAATTAGGCGATCAATCATCACTGTAATTGCGCTAGGCTTTACATACATCTTTTTTGCTAATTTTGTCGCTCTTGAAGCACCGTAATGATCTAAAATCTTTAAAATATAAAACTGCGGTGGTGTAAGTCCTGTTGCTTGCATTTGTTCTAATAACTCCGTCTGCATTTTCTTTCCAATTGAAAAGGCAAGAGCTTGAATTTTATCGATATGCGTCATATCATTTGGCATGTTATCCACCTCTTATTTAAGCAATAAAATATTTAACGTATTTAAATATTAATCCCACGAACAAAATCCGTCAACACTTTTTATTTATAAAAACGTTTACATTTTTGTCACAAAGTTGTATAATTTTCGACGAAGTTAATATTGACAGTCACGGAGAATCGGAGTACACGGCTATGAATCATAAAAAAGGAAACTTTTTTATATTTCATGGCCTTTTTATATTCTCTCTGACTTACAACATTTCGAATTCATTAGGGGAGGATTTTCATTTTATGTTTTTCACACAATTATTTAAACCTGCGCCCCACGCGGAACGCTTACCAGCTGATCGCGTTGATAGCGAATACCGTAAATTACGTTTACAAGTATTCCTAGGTATCTTCATCGGCTATGCAGGTTACTACTTTGTTCGAAAAAACTTTTCACTAGCAATGCCATACTTAATCGAACAAGGCTTTAGTAAAGGGGAACTTGGGGTTATCCTTTCAGCAGTATCTATCGCTTACGGATTAAGTAAATTTCTTATGGGTATCGTATCCGACCGTTGTAATCCTCGCTACTTTTTAGCAGCTGGGCTATTTTTATCAGGTATCATTAATATTATTTTCGGCTCATTTTCTTTCATTACAACGAGCATTATACTTATGTTTGTCCTTCAGTTTTTAAATGGATGGGTACAAGGTATGGGATGGCCTCCTTGTGGTCGTACGATGGTTCACTGGTTCTCTATTAGTGAACGTGGTACAAAAATGTCTATTTGGAACGTTGCTCATAATGTCGGTGGCGCACTTATGCCTTCTCTTGTAACATTAGGCTTATACTTCTTTGCAAATGACTGGAAGAGTATTTTTTACTTCCCAGGTATTCTTTCAATTTTAGTTGGTATTTATGTATTAATTACGATGAGAGATACACCTCAATCTTGTGGATTACCTTCTATTGAAGAACATACTGGAGAATATCCATCAGATGAAAAAGTAAAAGATCGAGAACGCGAACTTTCAGTAAAAGAAATTTTATTTACATACGTACTAAACAATAAATTTTTATGGTACATCGCTATCGCGAACGTTTTCGTTTATTTCGTACGTTACGGCGTTGTAGACTGGGCTCCTACTTATTTAGTAGAGGAAAAAAGTTTTACTCATAGTAGCTCTCGTACAGCTTACGCTCTATACGAATGGGCTGGTATTCCAGGTACACTTCTTTGCGGATGGATGAGTGATAAACTGTTTAAGGGGCGCCGCGCACCTGCTGGTATTTTATTTATGGTTGGTGTATTTATCGCCGTTCTTGTTTACTGGCTAAACCCTCCTGGTAATCCAATGGTTGATAGTATCGCACTTGTCGCGATTGGATTTTTAATTTATGGACCTGTTATGTTAATCGGCCTACACGCACTAGACTTAGCACCCAAAAAAGCTGCTGGAACTGCAGCTGGTTTAACTGGGTTCTTCGGTTACCTAGGTGGAGCTACTTTTGCTAGCGCAGCTATGGGCTTTATCGTAGATGCATTCGGATGGGATGGCGGATTCATCTTATTACTTGTATCTTGTGTACTTGCAATGTTCTTCCTTGCTCTTACTTTAAACACAGGATCTGCAAAACCAAAACAAGCTTAAGTACTAATATTATTCTTATCAAAAAAAGAGAGGCTGTTCTTTCCAGAACACCTCTCTTTTTTCTACATATAAATCTTTTTTCTTACAAAAGATTTATTCTCCTTTTTTTATATGTTAGCGTTTTCAAATAACTTCAACACCTTATATAACGGCGTTCAATCTCTGTATAAAAAGATTTTTGAATATTTTCTCAACTTATGCTTGTCAAACATTGTCAATTTATATTAAAATAACAACAACATACAAAATATTTAGTCTTTTCAGAAAAGATGGAGGGATAGCCATGAAGAATCCACTTCTTCGCATTGAAAACTTACAGACTTCCTTTCGCATACAAGATCAATATCATGCCGCAGTAGATAATGTTTCGTTAACTGTCCATGAAAATGAAATTGTCGCGATAGTTGGTGAATCTGGTTGCGGAAAAAGTGCACTTGCCCTTTCTATTATGCGACTGCATAATGAAGAAAATACAAAATTACAAGGGCAGCTTAACTATAGAGATAAGGATTTACTAACTATGTCGACCGCAGAAATGAATAAAGTACGCGGATCAAACATCGGCATGATTTTCCAAGAACCTCTTACAGCACTTGATCCTCTTATGACAGTTGGAAAACAAATCGAAGAAAACTTAGACTACCACACAAGTCTTTCAAAAGTTGAAAAGAAAGAACGCACCTTAGAACTACTCCATCAAGTTGGTATTCCAAAACCAGAACTTACATATAAACAATACCCACACGAATTATCTGGCGGAATGAGACAAAGAATTGTTATCGCAATTGCAATTGCTTGTAACCCAGCACTCATTATTGCGGATGAGCCAACAACGGCTCTTGACGTAACCATCCAAGCACAAATTTTAGACCTACTAAAATCTATTCAAGAACAAACGAAAATGGGCATCATTTTAATTACTCATGATTTAAGTGTTGTCGCAGAAACAGCCGATCGTATCGTCGTTATGTACGCTGGACAAGTTGTAGAAACAGGAAAAGTTGAAGAGATTTTTAATAACCCTCTTCACCCATATACTCGTTCTCTATTAAACTCCATTCCATCTGCGTATGCTGAAAAAGAAAAATTGCATGTAATTCAAGGGGTGGTTCCTTCGTTAGCGAAGCTTCCTCGCACAGGTTGTCGCTTCCAAGCTCGAATTCCATGGATTAGACCTGATCAGCATGAGGAAAATCCAATTTTACATGAAGTAAAACCAGACCACTGGGTGCGTTGTACTTGCTACAAGCATTTCAACTTCCAAGATAAGAAAGGAGATGACGTAACTCATGGCACTGCTTAAAGTAGAAGATTTAAAAGTACATTTCCCAATTAAAGGCGGTTTCTTCGGCCGCACATTAGACTACGTGCGTGCTGTCGATGGTGTAAGTTTTGAATTACAACCGGGTGAAACATACGGGATCGTTGGTGAATCAGGAAGTGGTAAATCAACAACGGGTAAAGCAATTATGCATTTAACAAAAGCAACAGAGGGTAGCATTCATTTTAATAATAGAGATTTGACAAAGTTAAGTCGCTCTGAGCTACGTGAACAAAGAAAAGATATTCAAATGATTTTCCAAGATCCGTATTCATCATTAAATCCGAAGAAACGTGTTCTCGACATTATTGCTGAGCCTCTTCGAAATTTTGAGAAGCTCTCACCTGATGAAGAACGTAGAGCAGTTCAAGAATATCTTGATAAAGTTGGTCTAAATCCAGAGTCAATTTATAAATATCCACATGAATTTTCCGGTGGGCAAAGGCAGCGGATTGGTATAGCACGCGCTCTTACATTAAAACCGAAGCTTATTATCGCTGATGAACCTGTATCAGCACTAGATGTTTCTGTACAAGCTCAAGTATTAAACTTCTTGCAGGATCTACAAGCTGAGCTCGGACTAACGTACTTATTTATTAGTCATGATTTAGGTGTAATTCGTCATATGTGTGATCGTATCGGTGTTATGTATCGCGGACGTATTGTGGAAGAAGCAACTAGTGCAGAAATTTATAGTAATCCGCAACATATTTATACGAAGCGCCTAATATCAGCAATTCCTGATATTAGGCCTGAAAACAGAGAGAGACAGCGTAAGCTCCGTCAACAAGTAAGCTCTGAATACGAGAAATCATACGAAAATTATTTCAATGAAAACGGTCGGGCTTATGATTTAAAGCCAATCTCGCCAACGCACCGGGTGGCATTACCATAAGGGAGTGATAAAACATGTGGAAGTTTATATTACGGAGATTTTTAGTAATGATCCCGCAATTATTCGTGTTAAGTATACTTGTCTTTCTACTAGCTAAAGCAATGCCAGGCGATGCCTTAACCGGCAGAGCAGTAAATAATCCAAAAGCAGATCCAAAGGTTATTGAGGAACAACGTGAAAAGTTAGGTTTAAATGATCCTGTCACAACACAATATGTTCGCTGGGTTACAAATGCTGTGCAAGGTGACTTTGGTATTTCCTATGCACATAAAATGAAAGTAACTGATTTAATTGGTGAACGACTTGGAAATACAATTTGGTTAGCAATTCTTGTCCTTGTTCTTACTTACGTGATTGCAATTCCACTCGGTGTAATAAGTGGACGTTGGACTGATACATGGGCAGATCGACTCATTACACTGTATAACTATTTAGGACTTGCTACACCACTATTTATATTTGCATTAATCATGCTCTTCCTGTTCGGATTTAAGCTTGCAATATTCCCAACCGGTGGTAGTGTAGATCCTCAAGTTGCAACAGGTACATTCGCTTACTATTTAAGTAAATTGAATCACATGATATTACCAGCTTTATCTGGGGCATTAATTGCAACAGTGGGTACAATCCAATATTTACGAAGTGAAATTATCGATACGAAACATAAAGATTTTGTACGCACAGTAAAAGCAAAAGGTGTTCCAGAATCGAAGGTTTATTCTAGACATATTTTACGTAATTCATTCTTACCAATTGCAGCGTTCTTAGGATACGAAATTACAAGCGTGGTTGCAGGATCAATTTTTCTAGAAAGCATCTTTAGTTATCCTGGTATTGGTCAATTATTTATGCAGTCTATTTCTCAACGTGATTTTAGTGTCGTAACTGCACTCGTTTTATTTACTGGATTCGCAACGCTACTCGGGACTCTTCTTTCCGATATTATTCTAAGCATCGTTGATCCACGTATTCGTATTGATTAATGGAGGTGAAGAAACGTTATGTTAGCAAATCCCGAAAAACAAACTGAAGTCGTTCATTACGAAAAAAGTCCTTCTGGCTTTTCTGTCATGTGGCGTGAATTTCGTAAAGATAAATTAGCAATGTTTTCACTTTTCTTGTTGGCAATCATACTGATAGCCGTTTACACAACTTCCTTCATTATGAAGCAGGAGGATATTGTAAAAGTTGATTTATTTTCTATCTACTCCCCACCATCTAGTGAACATTGGTTAGGAACTGATTACGGTGGTAGAGATATTTTTGGACAACTTATTATTGGAACAAGAAATTCATTTACCATTGGACTTGTAATCACTATTCTCTCCTGTTTGATTGGTCTTTCTATCGGACTAATCGCTGGTTACTTTGGTGGAGCTGTTGATAACATCATTATGCGTATTATTGATTTCAAACTTATTTTACCTTTCCTAATGCTTGTTATCGTACTTATCACAATTGTTCCAGTCTTTAATGTTACTGTATTTATTTTGATCATGAGTATCTTCCTATGGACAGGAAAGGCCAGGTTGATTCGTTCAAAAGTATTGACCGAAAAAGAATTGGACTATGTATCTGCTTCCAAAACATTAGGTACACCAAACTGGAAGATCATGATGTTCCAAGTATTACCTAACTTAAGCTCTATTATTATCGTAAGCGTTACATTAAACCTTGCTGGAAACATTGGCATAGAATCTGGACTAACTTTCTTAGGTTTTGGTCTACCTGAGAGTACACCGAGCCTCGGAACACTTGTTAGTTATGCAACAAATCCTGATGTTCTACAAGAAAAATGGTGGATCTGGTTACCTGCATCACTCATGATTTTAGTGTTGATGCTGTGTATAAATTTTATCGGTCAAGCGCTACGTCGCTCAGCTGATGCGAGACAAAGAAAAGGTTAAGGGGTGGAGACAATGACAAACAAACCAAAATTTTTCAAGGTATTAAGTACACTTGCAGTTTCAACATTACTACTTTCAGCGTGTGGGGGCAGTGGAGGTAGTGAAAAAACGAGCAGTACAAAAAAGGTAGACACTAGCAAATTTAATGAAGTCGTTAAAAACGAAAAGAAAGAAATTAAAGATGGCTCATTGACATATGGGCTTGTTTCTAACACACCATTTGAAGGACTTTTAAACTTCGCTGTATATGAAGGTGATCCTGACAACCAAGTCATTACTTTCTTTGATGAACCATTATTAGACAATGATAAAAACTGGGAATACAATAACGAAGGTGCCGCTACTTATGAAATATCAGCAGATAAAAAAACAATTACATTAAAAATTAAAGATAACGTAAAGTGGCATGACGGAAACCCTGTAACAGCTGAAGATTTAGAATATTCTTACCTTGTAATTGGTAGTAAGCTGTATGCAGGATCTCGCTATGATACTCAAATGCAAATGATTGAAGGAATGACTGATTATCACGATGGAAAAACTGACAAAATTTCCGGTGTAAAAGTAATTGATCAAAAAACAATTTCATTTACATTTAAAGAGCCAAATCCTTCTGTAAAGACTGGACTTTGGACATATCCTCTGCACAAAAAATACTTAGCAGACGTACCAATTGATAAATTAGCAGAATCTGATAAAATCCGTAAAAATCCAATTGGTTTCGGACCATTTAAAGTTAAGAAAATCGTTCCTGGAGAATCTGTTGAATTTGAACGTTTCGATGATTATTGGGGCGGAAAACCAAAACTTAAAAATGTAGTCTTAAAAGTTGTAAATCCATCTATCGTTAATGCTTCATTGAAAAATGGTGACATTGACATCGCAGAAGTAAGTGCTGATCAATATCCGAACGTAAGTAAATTAAAGAATGCACAACTAGTTGGAAGAACAGATTTATACTACAGCTACATCGGCTTTAAATTTGGACACATGGATAAAGAAAAACGTGAAATGGTAATGGATAAAGATACATTCAAAGATGTTCGTTTACGTCAAGCGATGGCTTATGCAATTGACCGAAAAGAAATCGGTGAAAAATTATACCACGGATTACGTTATCCTGCTAACTCACCAATTTCACCAGCTTCACCTAAGTTCCACAATAATAAAGTAGGTTCTTATGATAAAGATGTTGAGAAAGCGAAAAAATTATTAGACGAAGCTGGATATAAAGATAAAAACGGTGATGGTTTCCGTGAAGACCCTAATGGTAAAGAAGTGAAACTTAACTTCTTATCAATGAGCGGTAGTGATGTAAGTGAACCTCTTGCAAAATTCTTTATTCAATCTTGGAAAGAGATTGGCATTAAAGTTGAACTTCTTGACGGTCGTTTACATGAATTTAACTCCTTCTATGATAAGCTGAAGAAAGATGATCCTGCAGTCGATCTATATGCTGGTGCTTTTGGTACTGGTTCTGATCCAGATCCATCTGGCCTTTGGGGACCTGATGCAAGCTTTAACTACCAAAGATGGTCAAACCCTAAAAATACTGAGTTATTAAAAGAAGGTCTTTCTCCAAAAGCTGCTGATGATAAATATCGTACAGAAGTATATGATAAATGGCAAAAACTAATCCATGATGAAGTACCAATGATTCCACTTCATTATAAGTTCGATCTAAAGGGTGTCAATAACCGCGTAAAAGATTATAAATATACACCAGAAGATCAATACAAATGGGGTAAAGTTAGCGTAACAAGTGATAAAGCAGAAACAGAGAAATAAGAATAAAAATAGCTCCTGGCGCTAATTTACATGCCAGGAGCTATTTTTTATTTATAATCCTTCTCTTGCTATTAATAGCAACCAATTCCTTCCCGACTCTACTATTAAAAGATTTGATGAATCATCTTTATTACAACAGCTAACGTAACAGATGCAGCAAATCCCCCTAAACAAATAAGACTGACACCTTGGCTATATGATAAACTTTGAAATGCTTTCATCTTTTTCATCCTCCCTCTCTCCCCTTCGATATGTTTATTTTACCAATGGAATAATTTTCATAACATCGATTTCACTAACAACAAACTTACAAATTTGTAAGTTAACAAATTCCCTTTAAAGTTATATATCTAGTATGTCCAAGCTCTCTCCTTTTATACGTCAAAAAAGACCTCGAATTACATCAAGGTCTTGCTTACACTACGAAATTTCTCACTCAATTTATTTTATAATCATCACCGGACATTTCACTCGTTTTGCTATTTTATGACTGACACTACCAAGCACCATCTCTTGCAATGTATTTAATCCTCTACTGCCAGCGATAACAAGATCTATATCCCCTGTATTTACATATTGAACGATCGTATCTCCAGGATCACCATGTAATATTGTAATTGTATAAGGAATGTTCTCTTTCTTTAATAAAACTTCAATCTCTTTTAATTTATCTTTTCGGCTAGCCGATATTGTTTCTAAATCTGTTTGACCTTGTATAATATCTGATTTTGCCGTTCTATTATCTACTACGTACACAACTTCAACATTTGTTTCTTCATTAAATTTCGCAATATATGTTGCATGTTCCGCTGCCCGAAGTGCATGTTCAGAACCGTCACATGCTAATATAATTTGTTTGTACATATGCTGAATCCCCTTTTCGTTATCCTACTCGTATTATATAATAAAGCCCCCTAAAAAGGAGGCTTCTAACTTGCAATTCTTTTATTATAAGTAGCTAAATTTGAAATGATTTTCGAGCTTCGTTCATTTAATCCCGTTATACTTACTTTCACGCCACTTTGTTCATACTTCATGATAACTTTATCAATTGCGGCTACTGCTGAATCGTCCCATACGTGTGCGTGGGTAAAATTCAACTCAATTTCTTTTCCATCTTCATTGAATGAAAAATTATTTATAAAGTCTGCTGTAGATGCAAAGAACAGTTGACCGTGAATTTCGTATATTTTCTTATTTTCAATATATAAATGTTTCACGTGAATCTTTGCCATATTGAAAGCAAATAAAACTGCACTAATTACGGTTCCGATAATTACACCTAGTGCTAAATTATGTGTAATTAAGACAACCATAACTGTTACGATCATAACTAATGCATTTCCTTTCGGTACTTTATGAATCGTTGTTACAGAGTTCCAATCGAATGTTCCGATTGAAACCATAATCATAACTGCAACTAAAGCTGCCATCGGAATATGAACGACATAGTCACCTAAAACAAACAATAATACGATTAAAAATCCACCCGCTACAAATGTTGATAAACGACCTCGTCCACCTGATTTAATATTAATAACAGATTGTCCAATCATTGCACATCCTGCCATTCCTCCGAAGAAACCAGCGACAATGTTTGCAATACCTTGCCCACGTGCTTCCTTATGTTTATTACTTTCCGTATGCGTCATATCATCTAAAACTGAAGCTGTTAATAATGACTCGAGTAAACCAATAATTGCAAGCATAACTGCGTACGGTAAAATAATCCCTAATGTCTCAAGTGTAAAAGGTACGTTTGGAATGCTAAAGAACGGTAATTCTTTTGGCAGACTTCCCATATCCCCGACTGTTTTTAACTGTAATCCGCTCATAAGTGCAATACTTGTCACGATGATAATTGAAATAAGTGTAGACGGTACCGCCGTCGTAATACGTGGAAATACATATATAATTGCAAGTCCTAATGCGACAAGTGCATACATTTGCCAAGTTGCATTTTTAAAATGTGGCAATTGTGCTGTAAAAACTAAAATTCCAAGTGAATTTAAAAAGCCACTCATAACAGATTTAGGAACAAACTTCATAAATGAGCTCAGTTTGAACACGCCAAAAATAATTTGGACAATACCCGTTAATATTGTTGTAGCAAATAAGTATTGCAAACCGTGATCTTTAACGAGCGTTACCATTAATAATGCCATTGCACCTGTTGCAGCTGAAATCATTCCAGTTCGTCCGCCAACAAATGAAATGGTAACTGCAATACAAAAGGCTGCATATAACCCAACGGTCGGATCCACGCCTGCAATAACAGAGAAAGCAATCGCTTCAGGAATTAACGCTAAAGCAACGACAATTCCTGATAGCACGTCCCCTTTCACGTTGGAGAACCAATCATTTTTTATCGTTTGAAACAAAATACCACTCCTCTACTCTTTTCTCATTTGATTTTCTCCATAAGAAAATCTAAGCCGACTGCACGAAGGCTATTATATAACGAGTAGAGAGATTTTTGCTATGTAAAAGTTTCCTAAAGAAAAAGACGCTACCTTAGTAGCGCCCTTGCTCATTATATTAATGTCCACCGTGCCCTTGACCACTTTCTTGCACAATCTCTAACCTCTCATCCAATATACCTTGTGTTTCAAATGAAATATCACTCGTACTTCCTAATAAGAAACCGTGGTTATACGGTCCAAGTGTTGGGTCATCTTTAAACTTCGGCTGAATACTAGCAAGGAAGTCATACACTGGTTGTGAAGCTTTTCCTTCTTCTAACAATACAACAGGTGCGTGTTTACCCATATGCGAAAAAGGTGCTCCTGCAACTGCTAAGTCTGGTGTTTTGCTTGAAACAAATGATAAACCATGACCTGGTTTGGTGAATCCCCAGCCAAATTTCGTTTTTGTATCTTTAAATTTCGCAAAGGCAACGGAATTTTCTGTTGGGGTTTCACCACTAATACGCGTTACTTTACCGTATTTACTTAACTCTTTTTCTACAGTTTTTGAAATAATTTTTTCTGGTCCTAATACATATATATTCGCTTTATCTTTTCTCATCTTTAATGCCTCTATCGTCGCTTCTGGCACCTTATCTTTTTCTGTATATAAAAGCGGTTCTGGCATATGAGAGATCCAATTTACAGCTGGTGTTGTATATAAACGCCCTTCTTCTTCAGACGAACCGATAATAACACTATTTGGATAGCTTCCTGTTATATCGGCATATTCTTTATCCACATCTTTAGCAAATATAGCTGGATCCGTTTCTTTTATTTGCTTTACTTTATATTCTTTTAATTGCTCTAGGATAGATGCACCTACATCCCCCATCACCATAATTTGTGTGCCATCTTTCGTTCCGAGCGGATTTAATCGTTGTATTTCTTTTAACGTCATTTCGGGTACCTTTTCTTTTTCTATAAATAAAATCGGCCCGTTATTCGGATGATGAATAAGATCCGCACTCGCAATACCTAATTGCCATTCGTTTACTGGTACTAAAATAATAGCGCCTGGCTGATTCTCTTTATGCGTTGCTGGCCATATCGTTTGCGAAGTTAATACTGCCATTTGCAAAGAATCGTTTGTGTTTAATCTCGTTACATTTTTTAAACTTGTCGTTAATAAATTATTCGATGCCTCTTCGTTCATTTCTTTTGGCGCAGTTACCTCCTGATTCATTTTCATTTCCTTTTGCTCTGTTTTTTTCTCTTCTTTAGATTCATGATTTTTATGATCCGTGTTCGTTTGTCCACATGCAGCAAGACCAACTGCCGTAATTATTGTTATCCCAAAAATTCGGGTCATCTTTTTCACTATACCGCCTCCGTATAAATCGTTTTCGAGCCAATATGATTACCTAAAATGGAATTTCAACTTTACAATAACAAGCAATTCTGAAGAAATTATGCAGATGCATAATAATCTGCACCATTTCTTCATAATTTTGACTTACAATTTAAGTAATAACAACAAATGCGGAGGTACTCTATGGTCGATATACTACTCGTAGATGATGAGCCGAGAATGCTTGAATTATTAACGCTTTATCTTACTCCAATCGGATACAACTGCGTATGTGCAGTATCCGGGGAAGAAGCTATTTCACATATAGAAAATCGAAACTTCAAATTTGTTTTACTCGATATCATGATGCCAAAGATTGATGGTTGGGAAACGTGCAAAAGAATTCGATCCTTTAGTAACGTTCCTATCATTATGGTAACGGCCCGTGATCAAACAGTAGATGTCATTCAAGGGTTAAAACTTGGAGCGGATGATTACGTAACGAAACCTTTCCATGAAGAAGAGCTTTTCGCAAGAATTGAAGCTGTTTTAAGGCGAACGAATCAACACGCGCAAATCCAATATCACGGTATTTTATGGGATGAGGCAAAGCATTTCATCTCTGTCGATAATGAAGAGCTTCTTCTCACTCCAATCGAATTCTCTTTACTCGGATTATTTTTACGTCATGTGAACTACGTATTAAGCCGTGATCAGCTCATTGAACGAATTTGGGGACTAAATACAAATACAGAAGATAGAACAGTCGATTCACATATTCGTAATTTGCGTGATAAATTACGAAAAGTAAATTTCCCTATTGATCACCATTTAAAAACTGTTTACGGAGTCGGGTATCGATGGGTTGATACTCTAGAGTAAGGAGCAAAACGATGAAGCGAATTTCTATTCAACTCGGATTTTATTTTTTAATTGTTACACTTTTAATCGAAAGTGTTCTATTTGTCTTGCTTTATTATAGCCTTGTCAACAATAGAGTAAATGAAGAAATGACGGCTTTATTAAAGCGTGGAAATAGTCACCGAGATGTCCTTGAAAAGTATTTTGATAAACAAACAATCTCCCATGTTGCACTAATGGAATCCGAAGCCGAAACCACTGTCGTTATTACAAATGCAAATAAGGATGTGCTAGCTAAATCCAATGAAATAAATACTACGATAAAAAAGCATATTGAAAAGATGCAAACACGGACAGATCATGATGGAGCAATTATAGAGAATCATTGGAAAACATCTAATTATATATGTACAGTTAGCCCTATTGTAGTGGCTGGAAAAACGGAAGGCTATGTATATATGTTTCTCGGAACGGAATCAATCGTGGAAATGGTTAACGGGCTAACGAGACAATTCATTATTGCCGGAGTCATTACGTTTCTATTAACAGTCATCACCATCTTTCTATTATCACGGTTGTTAACAAAACCATTGTTACACATGAAACATGCCACTGAAAAAATGAGTAAAGGCGATTTATCTGTTTCGTTAACGACTACTCGAAATGACGAAATTGGTGAACTAGCATCGTCTATTCAAACGCTTGCTAATGATTTACATTATATGAAAACAGAGCGAAGTGAATTTCTAGCAAGTGTTGCTCATGAATTACGAACACCGTTAACATACGTAAGAGGTTATGCTGACATCGCTTTAAAAGAAACCACATCTCCTGAGCAACGTTTGCGATATTTATCTATTATAAAAGATGAGTCTGATTATATTACGAACTTAGTTCAAGATTTATTTTCACTTGCACAAATGGAACAACATAATTTTTCTATTCAAGTAAAGGAAGTGCATTTACACACAATCCTGACTCGCATAGCCAAAAAAGTAAATGCCATGTATAAAGAAAGATACATTAAAGTTTCTTTCTCTTGTCCTCCTACATTGCTAGTAAATTTAGATGAACAGCGATTTGAACAAGTTATAATAAACATTTTAAATAACGCTTATAGACATTCAAAAGAACATTCTCATATAAATATTTCTGTTACAGAAGAACATAAACGTATTTCCATTACAATTGAAGATGAAGGCGAAGGTATTCCGCCTGAAGACGTCCCTCACATTTTCGACCGCTTTTATCGAGTTGATAAAGCAAGATCACGAGCTACAGGCGGGACTGGTTTAGGGCTATCTATCGTAAAAGAAATTGTAGAACTACACGGCGGGAATGTTACTGTAACGAGCGAAGTCGATCACGGGTCTTGCTTTATCATTTCATTACCATCTATACAAAAACACGACTACTGATGGTAGTCGTGTTTCTTTATCATTTTACTTTATAATATAAATTTACAAATTGCCCAAAACGTTTCGTATCCGTTAAAGTTAAATTAATTTCTGGATTCTTGTCTTGAAATAACGGAACTCCAGAACCTAATATATGCGGTGTAATCGTAACGATATATTCATCAATTAGATTATTTTTAAAGAACTCCCTCAGTAAACTTCCTCCACCAACCATCCATATTTTAGATCCTTCTTGTGCTTTTAACCTTTTAGTAAACTCCACTACATCTTCATTTACAAACTCCACGTTTCCGTCTGAGCCCTTTTCTGAACGAGAAAAAACATAACATGCTTTATCTAAGTACGGAAATGTTTCTGTATGCTCTACTACATAATCGTACGTTTTCTTTCCCATAATTATTGTATCAATCGTTTCGTACATTTCTGTATAACCGTTATCTCCCTCTCCTTCCGTTTCCATTAACCACTGTAAATCATCATTTTCTTTCGCAATATATCCATCTAAGCTCGCTGCAATAAATAAAACTATTTCACGTGACATATCTTTTCCTCCTTGCATCTCATCTTGATAACATATGATGTAAACAATATACTAACAATAAAACATGACACTTTATGTCACGTTAAAAAGAAAAAGGTGATACATTTGTCAAAAGCTAAACGCTTATTAGATATTCTTATATTTGCTTCTGCAAAAAAAACATTTACAGCTCAAGAAATAGCTGATGAATTTAATATTTCCGTTCGTACGGTTCATAGATACATTTTAGATTTAAGTGATATGGGGTTACCTATTTATGCTGAACAAGGTCGCAACGGCGGCTATAAAGTATTAACGAATAAAGTAATTCCCCCTATTTTATTTACGGAAGAAGAAGCTGTCTCCATCTTTTTTGCCTTTCAATCTTTAAGCTACTACCGAGACCTGCCTTTTAATACAGAGATCAATTCTGTTACGCATAAACTATATAGCTCTCTACAAGATGATGCGAAAGCGAAAGTTGATAAAATACGATCTTATATCGCCTTTTGGAATCCGAAAAGGACAATTGATACACCTCTTTTAAACGACGTGTTAACTACCGCTATTGAAAATAAAAATTTACACTTTCAATACGAATCTAAATCGGGGATAAAAACAAAACATGTTCACCCTATCGGTGTATATGCTCATGACGGGCTATGGTACTTACCATCCTACGACTTTAGTAGAAAAAAAATATTACTGTATCGCGTCGATCGTATTCTCTCTATATTATCCACAGAAGAAAATGAAGATACATTCATGAATTTAGACGAGTGGTTTACCTCTAACTCTAACGTAGTACACAGTCCTACTCAGTTACATGTTTTACTGACGACAGAAGGTTTACGCCAATGTAAAAGCGTACCTTATCTTGAAGAATTCGTTGTAGCAAACGAAGACGGGACAGGATATATACATTCAATAATTGATAAAGGTGAAATTAATTTTATTACGCCTTTATTTTATAGGCTTGGAAAAGATGCAAAAGTGTTAGAACCGAAAGAATTGATAGATGGTTTACGTATACGTGCGAAAGAAATTTTACATATGTATGAGGACGAAAAAAGCTGCTAAATATAAGCAGCTTTTTTCGTCGATTTATTTCTATTATTTTGACTGTTGACGAATATCGAACCACCAACGATTTTTCTCATTCATATTCTCAGTGCCACTAGACCCACTGTAACGGAAAGCATCCAAAAAGATTGAATCTAACTTGTCCTCATCTACAAAATAACCTAGGTTAACCTTTACCGTTTGTCCCGGTCGGATACTACCAATATTATAAAAGCTTTTCCCGTCTCCGTGAGGTTCTAAATAATCAACTTCGCCCGTCATAATATTTTTTTCCGCAATTCCAGCTCTTTCACCGTAATTCCATGCATTCCCCTTACTTTTAAGCACTTGTAGGGATGGATGCATATAGATTTCTTTTGTTTCCTGTTTACCTATATTTTTCACTGTTGTTGTCAAGTAGACAAATTTAGGCTGAATTAATCTCGACTCTACTAATTGATCAATTGAATCTTTACCATTTCCAAATTTATATTCATCCCGTCTATATGGTATCAATTGTCCAGCTTGATCCAAAGCCTGATTCTCGCTTAGTATTCCTAAACCAAGTTCATTAAAGTTTTCTTGTTTAAAATCTTTAATGGAATCAAAAACTTCAACTTTTTCTATCACATATTCAATTTTACTGTTATCCATGATAATCGTTACTGGAACTTTTTGTCCTATATGAAATAGTCGTTTACTATCTTTTTTCAAAGGAATCACCTTAGTTTTTTTAGGCTTACTTTCTTCGCTAAAATACTTTTTATCATAATCTGTTATATGTGATGCCTTTTCTTTTGACGTAGGCTCAAGGGAAATGTTCCCTAACACATCCACCATTTGTTCTTCGTTTATATCGTTTCCAATATAACTTTGTAACATGATCCCCTCTTTCTCAAAAAAGAGAAAGACCTCTCTGTTAAATGCTAAATTGTTGTTTCCATTTTCTTTATTGACGATCACTGCTTTCTTGCCATTTATCTCTTTCTCTTCGTAGCTTTTTGAGTACAGTGTTTTAAAATTCGAATCTTTTCCTACTCTCCAAAGAATGAATGAAAATCCACCCTTTGCGTAGTTATCTTTAAATGAATATTTCATAGCACTGTCATCAATTGCTTCCATATTTTCTGGCAATTTACCAACCTTCAACTTATACCACTGATCACTCTTTTTCGAATCCTTATTTGTTAAGGAAACATTTACTTCGTAATTTTGTTTTTGAACAATCATATTATAGACTTTCACTGCACCAAAAACAGTTGTCGGCATACCAATCAATAAGCAAGCAGCAGCGATTAACATACGATGTCTTTTACGCTTTTTCTGCGGTTGTCCATCTTTCAGCTTCATTTCCTCCATAAACAATTTCTTTTTGCGCGTATATGTATGTGAAAATTCATGTTGTTCTTCGGATTTATCAAAATCATCTAAAGCAATTTTTTCAGCAAGTTCATATATTTCTTTGGAGTTCTTTGAATTCGTCATGTTGTATACCTCCTATCATATTTTGGACTCGCTTTCGAGCGCGTTCAAACTGTTTACGGACATTTGCCTCCGTTATCCCCATGACACTTGAAATTTCTTGATACGTTAAGTTATAGAAGACTTTGTACTTAAACACCTGTCTGTTAGATTCATTTAACTCTTTTAGCAATGTATCAATTTGAACCTCAGACATTTTACGTTTTTCCCACTCTTCAATATTTTCATCTACTGCTTCTGTTGATTCTCTTTCATATTCTTCTAAAAATGTTTCATGTCGTTTATTTTTCCGGTAACTATCAATCGCCTTGTTTTTCGCGACCCTCAAAATGTAGCGTTTAAGCTCTTCAATGCTCAAGCTATGGAGCTTTTCCAAGTTTTTATAAAGAGTAATAAACGTCTCTTGAACCGCATCTTCAGCCTGCTGAATATTATTTAAAATAGAATAAGCTACATAATAAATTTTTTGTTCATACAACTCGTATAGCTCTTCCATCTTTTCATAATCGTTGTTTGTAACTTTCATATAATTCCTCCTCTCACTCTATATAACGAATGAGCGCTATACTTTGTGACACTACAAAATCTCTTTATATATAAAATTTAATAATAGAATATAAAAAGCCCAATTCCTCTATTTTAACTGAGAAACTGGGCTTTTTTATATTAGAATTTTCCTGACTGTTCCATTAAGAACATCCCTCTTACGCCTATTCAGTAAGCAGTATTCGCTCTATCGCTTCTTTTAACAAATGCTTTGTCTCTTCCAAGTTATAATTCTCCTTCTCTCCTAGCTGTACCATATAAAACTCGGCAAACGAGCGCTCTTTATATCTCGGTACGACATGCATATGGTAATGCGTTAACTCATTAAAGATTCCACCATTTTGACAAACTGTAATTCCATCTGGTTTATATAATGATTTAATCGCTTTTGCAATCAGCTTAGAAGCATCCATAATGGATTTTGCTATAACATCATCTAATTCGTCCACTTCTACAACATGCTGCTTTGGCACAATTAAAGTATGTCCTGGATAGAAAGGTTCATGATCTAAAAAGCATGTTACATACTCATCTTCATATACTTTATATATTTTTTCCTCTTCGTTTGCTAATTTACAGCCTAAACATTCCATAATACTTCCCCCCTCTGTTAAAACATAAAAACGTGAGAGCCGTATTCTCACGTTTTTATGTTTCACTTTATTAATTCAATTGTTTCCGTAACCTTTATACTATCTTTTACCGATTGAACAATCGTGCAATTTTTCACTGCAAGTTGTAGCGCTTTGTCCAATTGCTCTTCTGTAATGTTTTGTGCTTTAATTTTATAGTGCAAATGAACACTTTCAACTGGTTTTGATAAAGCTTCACTTCTACCAATTTTCGTTTCAATTGTAAACGTATCGTATGTAATACGTTTCTTTTCTAAAATTGTTCGAAAGACAATTGCACTACATCCTGCGATAGAAGAAACGAGTAATTGTAACGGTGAATACCCATTTTCTTTTCCAATCGCTAATGGACCATACGATAAATCTGCTTCTATATCATCGTGTTTGATTGTTAGTTTCATTTGTATTTTCCATCTCCACTTTCATCGGTTTCTTCCGTTTCTTACTCATATAATAATATATATAGCAGAAAATGATAAATGGAATACCACAGTATAACGCCATTCGTTGTTCTGGAATAAACGCTAAACTAATAACAACGATACTATTTGTAATTAAAGCTAAAATAGGAACAATTGGATATAACGGTGTTCTATACTTTAAGTCCTCTAACTTTCCTCCGCCTTTTATATACTGACTTCTAAAGCGAAGTTGCGATAAAGCAATAATAATCCAACTTGATACAGCTGATAAACCAGCTATAGATAATAAATACATGTATACTGTATCTTCTGCAAGGAAGCTTGTGAATAAAGATAACCCTGCTACCGCAATCGTTACGACTAGCGCTGTAATTGGAATACCTCGTTTATTTACTTTTTTGAAAGAAGTTGGTGCCATTCCTTCATTTGCAAGTGACCATAATATACGAGTTGCCGCATATAATCCTGAATTCGCTACAGATAGTAACGCTGTAATAATAACGAAATTCATAATATCAGCTGCGTATGGAATACCTATTTTATCAAATACGACTACGAATGGACTTTCAATTACGCCAGCTTCTTTCCAAGAAATTAATCCTACTAAAATTGTCATTGTTAAAATGAAGAATAACATAATACGCCATACTGTATTACGAATCGCACGTGGAATTGTTTTTTCTGGATTTTCACTTTCTCCCGCTGCAATCCCGATTAACTCTGTTCCTTGGAACGAGAAGTTAACTGTAATCATTGTAAGTAATACAGCAGCTAGTCCATTCGGGAATAATCCGCCATCGCTTACAAAGTTAGAGAAAAGAGGTGCTGCTTCTTTTCCGTCATATGATATAAACCCTAATAATGCACTACCACCAAGAACAACAAACGCAAGAATTGTAACTACTTTAATACTAGAGAACCAAAACTCTAATTCAGCATAACTCTTCGCTGAGATAGCGTTTGAAGCATATAAAATAACGCCGAATACGAGACACCATACCCAAACATCAACATTCGGAAACCATCTTTTCATCATTAAACCGATTGACGTTAATTCTAGTCCTACTGTTACTGCCCAGCCAAGCCAATATAGCCAGCCAATCATAAACCCAGTTCCTGGTCCAATAAACTTCGTCGCATACTTTTGGAAAGAGCCTGAAACTGGCATTGCTACCGTTAACTCTCCAAGACAAAGCATTGTTAAATACATAATAAATCCGCCTACTAAATATGAAAGGATGGCTCCCCCTGGTCCAGCCTGATTAATGGTGTAACCTGAACCTAAGAAAAAACCAGTTCCGATTACACCACCTAATGCGATCATAAATAAATGTCTACTCTTCATCGTACGATGTAATTTCTCATTTGTTGGTTGCTGCATCTAAATCCTCCCCCTACCGATACCCCTATATCTTGTTAAAATTTTCTGATAATAAAAATATACACGAAAGCGGTTACAATTTCTATATAAAATTAAAACTTTTCTGATAAAATAATATAAAAAATCGAATTATCGCGAGATTTAGATTCTAATTAGAGGAAAATAAGGTTAAACAAGGAAAAACCTTTACATATATTGTAAAGGTTAACGAAGTTCTAATCTTCTCGATAAAATTGATAAACTATAATTTACGATAAAGTACATACAAGCTACTACTATAAACGTTGGAATCATATAATTTACATTCTGTCCGCTAATAATTTGAGCATTATGCATAAGCTCTGGCAATGATATAACAACTGCTAATGCTGTATCTTTCAGCAATGAAATAAACTGACTAACAAGCGGCGGGACCATTCTTCTTAATGCTTGTGGTAAAATAATGTGCCAAAGCGCTTGAACGTAAGTTAATCCTGAAGATCTTGCGGCCTCAATCTGCCCTTTTTCAATTGATAATAGGCCACTTCGAACGATTTCAGATATCATTGCTGCTTCAAATATTGTTAAAGCAACAATTACAGCTGCTATAATTTCTAATTTCAAGCCTGCTTCTGGAAGTGCAAAATACGTGAAAAATATAATTAATAGTAGTGGTAAGTTTCGAATCACTTCAACGATAATTCCTAATACTTGTGAGACGACAGGGATTTTCATATAGCGCAATATTCCTATTACACTACCAATAATAAAGCTAAGTACAATCGCTACGAGCGCTACCTCTAACGTTATGAGTAATCCTTTTAATAAAAACAGAATATGATCTCCTGTAATTGCTCCCTTAAAGTCCATTTAAACCGCCTCCTTTGCTAAGCGTTTTTCTAAATAACGCACTAGCATACTGAGCGGAATTGTTAATATTAAATAAAACATCCCGACAAATATATACACATCGAACGTAACAAACGTCTTCGTTGAAATTAAGTCTCCTTGATACATTAAATCCATACCAGCGATAATTCCGAGTATGGAAGAGTTTTTTACTAAATTGAGAAATTGATTTCCTAGAGGAGGGATTACGATTTTCATCGCTTGAGGTAAGACAACATAATACATTCCCTGTACATACGTTAATCCTGAAGACCGCGCCGCTTCCATTTGACCTTTTGCAACTGATAAAATACCAGCGCGAATGACTTCTGCAATAAATGCTGCCGTATATACGGTAAGCGTAACTGTTCCTGCTACAAAACCATTTAAAGTAATTCCTATTACAGGTAAAGCGAAATAAAATATAAATGCAATTAATACGAGTGGAATATTTCTTACAAACTCTACAAAAGCTGATCCTATCCAATTTAAAATACGAATAGGTGCAATACGCATTACAGCCAAAACTACTCCCAAAATAAAGCTGCCTATTAACGCAATTACACTAGACATAACTGTATATTTAAAGCCCTCTAAATACATATCAATGTTATTCGTTAATATAGAAAAATCAGGCACATATTCTCCCCTCTTTCTTTACAAGAAGAGGATGAGCATCCCTCATCCTCTTGCTATTTATTAATGGGAATGCAGCTCCACTAATTTAAATATCACTTTACTACTCTTGTTTTTGCCCAATCCATTTCTCATACAATTTGTCGTACTCCCCGTTCGCCTTCATATCTTTTAGCAAGCTATTAATCTCTTTCGTTAAATCATCTGCACCTTTTTGCACTGCAATTCCGTATGGTTCATCCGTGAAAATTTTCCCTACAACTTCATAATTTGAATCTTGTTTTGCCATGCCGTAAAGAATTGCATTATCTGTCGTTAAAACATCGCCTTTTCCTGCTTTTAACGCCGTAAATGCCTCACTATAATTTTCAAATTCTAATACAGTCGCTTCCGGTGACTTTTGACGAATATTATTTGTAGACGTTGAACCTTTTACCGCTAACACTTTCACACCCTTTTTCACATCATCAATACTTTTAATATCGACTCCTTTTTTCACAAGTAACGATTGCCCCGCTTTAAAATATACATCCGAAAAATCTACTTCCTTTTTACGTTCTTCCGTAATTGTCATTGTTGCGATAATTGCATCAATATCACCGTTTTTCAGTAGTGGAATACGCGTTTTAGACGTTACTTCTTTTAATTCTAGTTTCTTTTCATCTCCAAGGATTTTTTTCGCAAGCGCCTTTGCGATATCAACATCAAACCCTTCTACTTGCCCTGTTGAAGGATTTTTCAATCCAAATAAGTTCGTATCATTCTTCACCCCAACTACTAGCTTCCCGCGCTTTTTAATTTGCTCCACAGCCCCGCCTTGCTTCGTATTCGTTTCTTTCGCCTCATCTTTTTTACTTCCACATCCAGCAACGACAAGTACGAATAAACATGAGAATACGATTAACGTAAATAACTTTTTCATTTTAAGCATGAAATTCCCCCTTTAATGATTTAACACTCTTCTTAAAAATAGGCGTGCTCTTTCTTGTTCAGGGCTCGCAAAGAATTGCGCCGGTGTTGTATCTTCAATAATTTGGCCATCATCCATAAATAAAATCCGATCTGCTACTTCTCGTGCAAATCCCATTTCATGCGTGACAACGACCATTGTCATCCCTTCTTTAGCTAGCGTTTTCATAACATCAAGTACTTCTCCGATCATCTCTGGATCAAGGGCAGACGTAGGCTCATCAAATAGCATAATTTCCGGCTGCATTGCGAGCCCCCTAGCAATTGCTACCCTTTGCTGTTGTCCTCCAGATAGTTGATGTGGGTATACACTAGCCTTCTCCGGGATTCCTACCTTCTCTAAATAAAACATCGCTGTTTTCTCAGCTTCTTCTTTTGAAACTTTATTTACTTTAATCGGTGCTAGTGTAATATTTTGAAGAACCGTTTTATGTGGATATAAATAAAAATGTTGAAAGACCATTCCAATATTTCGGCGTAATTCATTCATATCTGTTTTTGCATTGTGTACTTCCGTATCTTGTACAATTAACTCTCCGTTTGTAATTGTCTCTAACTGATTTATACACCGTAACAACGTACTTTTTCCTGATCCGGACGGCCCAACAACTACTACCACTTCACCTTTTTTCACTTGTACATTAATATCTTTTAAAACTTGAAAGGTACCATAATATTTATTTACATTACGAAACTCTATCAACATACTCCCCCCTTCCCCTAACAAAGCATGTACATTCTTTTTATATTCAAAAATAGGCAAAAAAATAACTTCCAGCCTCATTTTGCCCATAAAAAAAGCAAAGGGATTGTCCCTTTGCTTCTCCATTTCTATTCTATCAAGATACTTCTTCTTTCTTATCTTTCCCGTATTCATGCTCCCAGAAATCAGCATTTTTAATTCCTAATGGCCCTGGATCAAATACTGGATCTTTTCCTTCCTTTTTCTGCTTTTCATAATCCTTTAATGCAACTAATGCAGGTTTTTGTAATAGTAAAATCGCAATGATATTTACCCATGCCATAATTCCTACACCGATGTCACCTAAAGCCCAAGCCGTTGCTGCTGTTTTTATACAGCCGTAGAATACAGCTCCTAAAAATACAAACTTTAGTACCATAGACAGCCAAGGACGGTCTTTATCTCGATTTAAGTACGCGATATTCGTTTCTGCAATGTAGTAATACGCCATAATTGTTGTAAATGCAAAGAATAGTAACGAGATTGCAACGAAACCGTTTCCAAATCCAGGGAAAACAGATTCTACCGCTGCCTGTGTATATCCTGGTCCTGGCTGAGCACCATTTAATTTATTTACGATAAAGTTTTTTCCGCTTGCATCAAACACGTTATACATGCCTGTAATAATCATCATAAATGCTGTTGCTGAACAAACAAATAATGTATCAATGTAAACGGAAAATGCTTGCACTAAACCTTGTTTAGCTGGATGTGATACTTCCGCAGCAGCTGCTGCATGTGGTCCAGTCCCTTGCCCTGCTTCGTTGGAATAAATACCACGTTTTACTCCCCAAGAAATTGCTAAACCGATAATACCACCGAAAGCCGCTTCTAATGCAAAAGCACTTCTTATAATTAACATAAATGCTTCTGGCAATTTTTCAATATTCATAGCAACAATAACGCAAGCTACTAAAATATAACCAACTGCCATAAACGGTACGACAACTTGTGCAACGTTAACGATTCGCTTTACGCCACCGAAGATGATAATAGCTAATACAACAACTAATAAAGCCCCTGATACGGTAGTGTTAATTCCAAAAGCTGTTTCTAAACTTACGGCAATACTATTTGCTTGCACACCTGGCAATAAAAGCCCCGTTGCAATAATTGTCGCTGCAACAAATACTAATGCATACCATTTCACACCTAAACCTTTTTCAATGTAATAAGCAGGTCCACCACGAAACTGTCCTTGATGTTTCGTCTTATATATTTGCGCGAGTGTTGATTCTACATAAGCTGATCCTGCTCCTAAAAAGGCTACTGCCCACATCCAAAATACAGCTCCTGGTCCACCGAATGCAACCGCTGTTGCTACCCCAGCGATATTCCCTGTCCCAACGCGTCCTGATAACGAAAGCGCTAACGCTTGGAACGAAGAAACACCAGCCTCTGATTTTTCTCCTTTAAATGTCAGCTTCACCATTTCTCCTACATGCCTTACTTGTAAAAACCTCGTTCGAATGGAAAAATATAACCCTACTCCTAGACATAAATAAACAAGTGCTGGACTCCAAACAATATTATTTATCCAATTGACGATAGCTTCCAATATTCCCCCTCCTTCTTTATAAAGAATTTTCAGAATATATAAAAATTATAAGTGCATACTGAATCTATGACAATATTATTTTAATAAAACAAACATATTTTTGTATAAAAAAACAAAGTATATATTGTTTTATATACTTTGTTTTGAACAAAATGTATTATATATTCACAATTGCTTCTTTGCTTATAATTCTTTCATATAATTCTTCTGATAATTTCCGGAAGTTATCTGGCATATCTTTCCCCTTAAACTTCTTTTGAAGTGTACCGTATAAACCAACATCACGTAGACGTAAGAACAACGGTAACGATTCGTACCAACTATCAGCCAGTCTGTGCTCATGCTCATAGCCTTTTCTTAACACTTGCAATTGTTTACGAGTAAAATTCGTCTTCTCTTCCGCTGTCCACGGTGTAAATAGAACAGAGTAATAGAGAACCATCGCTAAATCATGTATAAAGTAATTATAAGCCGCATCATCAAAATCAAAGATTGTTATCTCTTTTCCATCATAATGAAAATTACCTGGATGAATGTCACCGTGCATAAGACCGAACGTTTCCCTCTCAATTGGCAGAGCCTTTATTTCATCCATTAATACCGCTGCAATCTTTTGCACTTGATCATCTTCTAATTCATTCACAATCCCACTTTCGTCTTCTTCCCACGTATCACGATAGTCTGTTTTAGGATAGTTCATTGTTAGGCGGTGCAGTTGTCCAATCGCTTTTCCCCATGCTTCAAAATAAACATCTCCCCAATAAGGCGATTCTTCTCCTTTTACTTGCTCACCTTTTGCATATGTAAATAAGGAAGCGAAAAAGAAAGTTCCATCCTCTGCCCCGATTTCTTCTACAAGATTTTGAGAAGGTGAATAAAGAGGTCCTGCTACCTTCGCCCCATTCTCCGCAACATATCGTAAAAAATCTAGTTCAGCCTCTACCTCTTTTTTTGAACGATGAGAAGAGTGGGTTAAACGTAATACATACTCTTCACTACTATCACCCTTCGCTTTAAAAATATAATTTTCAAAGTCTCCAAGTGGCTTTTCTTCCACAGTTACATGAAATGCCTTTGCTGCCCCTGCTAAAATCTCTCTTGTAAAAACTCGTTCTACAGCTATTTCCATCTATATCCCTCCTATATATCTTCTTAATTCGACATAAATGCTAGAAGTACTGCTATGAAATTGAATAGCGCGTAAAAGCTAACTGAACATAAACTTCAAGCTTATTTTTTTCAAATAATCCAAGCATAATTTTCTCACAAAAAGCAAAAATTAACAGAAATAATTTCAATGTAAAGGAGTGGAAAGTATGACCGAACAAAAAAGTTCACAACAAGATAATAACCAAAAGCATATGTTTCCATCACTTCCGGAGAACATTAATTACATTGAAAATAAACTTTTCCATTCTGATGATATAAAAAAATTAGATCTTCCTTTTCAAAACGGAAAAGGAACGATCTTATATATCGAATCTTTATCCGATCCAAATTTAATTCATCAATTAGCTCTTGAGCCATTATTAACGCGGTCTGATTTATCTTTAGAGAAAGCTTTTTCCACGTTAAATATGAAAAAAGAAACGAATTTGAATTATGGGATACAGCTTTTATTACAAGGAAAATCCTTATATTTTCATGAACATGTCGACAGTTTTTGTATTTTCGAAACGGCTTTATCTTTAAAGAGAGATATAACAGAACCTGATAATGAAGGTATTGTACGTGGCGCGCATACTGGTTTTGTAGAAGATTTAGCAACCAATTTAGCTTCTATTCGTAAACTCATAAAAAGTCCAAATGTCGTCGTTAAATATTTCACACTTGGTGAAGAAATGCACACGAAAGTGGCAATTGCTTATATGCAAAATATAGCGAATGAAGATCTCGTTACAGAAGTAAAAAGAAGGTTAGAAACGATTAAAACGGACGCACTTATGCCTCCAGGATACATACAAGAATTTATAGAGGATACGTCTTTCTCACCCTTCCCGCAGCAATTAAATACAGAGCGTCCAGATAGAGTCGCAGCAAATTTAATGGAAGGACGAGTTGCTATTTTATCTGACGGAGATCCAACAGTGCTCATCGTACCTGTTACATTATTCGCTTTCTATCAATCACCAGATGACTATAATAACCGCTGGATTGTCGGTTCTTTCGTCCGAATGATTCGCTTAGTAAGTTTTTTAATTGCCTTTCTCTTACCAGCTTTATATATTGCAACTGTCGCTTTTCATCCTGATGTGTTGCCACTCGAACTTGTGTATACAATTAAAGCTTCATTAGAGAAAGTACCGCTTCCTCCTATTTTTGAAGCCCTCTTAATGGAGTTAATTTTCGAGTTATTACGGGAAGCTGGTATTCGTCTGCCAAGCCGCGTTGGACAAACAATCGGTATTGTAGGTGGTTTAGTAATTGGGGATGCGATTGTAAAAGCTGGGCTCGTTTCTTATACGATGATCATCGTTGTAGCTTTAACTGCCATTGCGTCTTTTCTCGTTCCATCAAACGATATGAGTTCAGCTGTTCGAATTCTTCGTTTTCCATTAATGCTCCTTGCTGCCATATTTGGATATGTTGGAATATCATTCGGTCTAATTATAACTTTCGTTCACCTATGTCAGCTTCATTCTTTTCATACACCATATCTTTCTCCTGTTGCCCCAATGCGGATTAAAGATATGAAAGATTCTTTCGTAAGACTACCAATTTGGTCTTTTTGGGAAAGACCACATGATCCAAAACCGAAAAAAATGCAGCGCCAACATGTAACGAGAGAGGATGAGGACGGTGACAAACACGCAAAGTAAAATTTCGCTAGTTCAATTTACCTTTTTCGTTATTCAATGCCAAATCGGAGTGTGGGTATACTTTCTCTACCGAACCGCCTTCATCCAATTGCTAAAGGTGGCGGCTGGATTTCTGCACTCATCGCTGGATTGGCAATTCAACTAATCATTTTACTTATGTGGCTTTTCTTAAAACGATTTCCTGATGCAGATATGTATGAAAGTGTTTGTATGCTATTTGGTAATAAATTTGGAAAACTATTAGGCTTTCTTTATGTTTTTTATTTTACTCTTATCGGTATGACAGTTATGTTAAACGCTTGTAATGTCATTAAAGTTTGGATATTACAGGCAACTCCTTGGTCTGCCATTCTCATCCTATTTACAATAGCTTGTTGCTACGTAGCCTATAATACATTTAAAGTAATTGTGCGATTTTATGTTATGGCTTCTATTCTTATTTTGCCAATGGCACTTTTAATTGGACTTGGGCTTTCTCGAGCTGATTTTTCTTATATTTTTCCTATTACAGAAGCCGGATGGTGGAATATAATCCAAGCAGCAAAGGAAACAATTACAGCTATGTATGGTTTTGAAATTTTTCTCATCGCATTTCCTAAAGTAAATGGGACTGCCGGGGCAAAGCTAAAAGCAATTTCTATCGCTAACGGATTCGTAACTCTTTTTTATGCTTTTACCGTTTGGATTTGCTTTATCGTATTTAGCCCAAAGCAAATTGAGCTTATTCCAGAGCCAGTTGCTTATTTATTACGCTCCTTACATATCGGGATTATAGATCGAACCGATTTACTATTCATACCAATTTGGATGATAACAGTTGTAGCTTCTATCGCTAGTTATTATTGCGCTGCTTCTATCGGAATTGGACACATATTCAATCTTGCTAATCATAAAAAAGCTGTCCCTATTGTTGGACTCATTTCTTTTAGCGTCGCCGTATTTATAGATACACCTGAACAATTAAAAGTGATTTCAAATTTCACCGATAAGTTCACCTATATTTTTATCGTTGTCCTCCCTCTTTTATTTCTACTTTATTCTGTAATAAGAAATAAGAAAGGAGAACAGTATGTTCAAAAAAAGAGTTAAATTAGCCTTTATATTATGTACTAGTTCCCTCCTTTCTGGCTGTTGGGACCAAGAACCATTAAGGGAGGCAAGGTTAGCTTATAGCATTGGAGCTGATATTACGGAAGAGAATAAACTTCAGCAAACAATCGAGCTCGTAAAAAGTTCAAGCGGAGAGCAATCTTCATTTGAGAATGAAATACATTCAGCAACGGGGCATAACATAATGGATACAAGCGATGCCTTAAAAAAAAATGTAACTGGGAATATTCGCTATTTTAAATATGGTGTTCAATTACTAGGAACCAAAATTCTAAAAAAGGGTATACTCCCCTATTTAGATGTCAGCTTTCGAGACCCAACAAACCCAACTGCTTTAGTAAAACTTATTGCAGTAGATGGTGAAACATCGGAGATACTCGAAAAAAAGAAAATAGGAAATTTACTAATTGGAGATTTTCTACAGAAAAAAGTGAAAAGCTTAGAAGATATGAGTGTATTTCCAAAAGAAACTTTAGAAACAGCTGCTACAAAAATGTTAGATCCTGGTAAAGATTTTACCCTCCCTTCTATAAAAATAAAAGGAAAAGAAGTAGTTACAAACGGGTTAGCTTTATTTAACAATGATAAATTAACTGGTCATTTACCTTTGAAACAATCTGTTTTATTCGTATTATTAACTGGAAAAATGGGAACAAATGCCCGTATAATCCAGAAACTTACTAGTGATGAATCAGAGAAGACATCTGATTATTTAGCAATAGAAATTAGCAATCGAAAGTTAAAACGAGACTTAAAAATAACAACAGATAAAAAGGGAAATGTTTATGCTCACATTAAGCTCCAACTAAAAGTAATAGCACTTGAAGCCCCACGAGATAATATTTATAAAATGGACGCCAGAAAAAAACTAAATAAGGAATTATCAAAGCAACTTACGAAAGAAGCAAAAAAAATAACAAACAAACTACAAAAAGCAAATTGTGATGCTTTCGGAATTGGTAGACATCTCATTGCTTATCACCCTGACTTATGGAAGAAAAAAAATTGGAATAAAGATTATGCAAAAGTAAAATTTAAGCCTGAGGTAGAAGTAAGCATTTTGTATAGCGGTGTCTTAAAATAAAAGGTTGTATGCCATGCGGGCATACAACCTTTCTATTTCGTATAACGATATACAATGGATTCATATGGTCTTAAGTTAAGGTTTGTAATATCCTTGCTGGAATCTTTATAATTCGACAGTAGTATTTCTTGTTTCATTCCATCTAATTGAACATGTGCTGGTACAGCATACGTTATTTCTTCTCCATAGAAGTTATTGATAACAAGTAATATTTCATCATTTACAGTACGTGTGTATGCCCAAATCTTAGGATGATTTTCATCTAAAATAGTATATTCTCCTTCTGTAATAACAGAATATGTTTTTCTTAGTTCGATTAGTTTTTTATAATGATAAAATACAGACTCCTTATCTTCTAACGCCTTCTCTACGTTTATTTCCGTAAAGTTTTCAGCCACTGAAATCCAAGGTATACTTGTTGTAAAACCACTGTTCACCTCTTCATTCCACTGCATCGGAGTACGGGAGTTATCACGAGATTTTTGTTTTAAAATCCCGATAATCTCTTCTTTTGATAATCCTTCTTCTCGCTTTATATCATATATATTTAACGATTCTACATCACGATATTGCCCAATGGACTCGAATTTAGGATTCGTCATACCGATTTCTTCGCCTTGGTAAATGTAAGGTGTGCCCTGCAACATATGCATAGCTGTCGCTAACATTTTTGCAGATTCATTTCGATACTTTCTATCATCACCGAAGCGTGACACAATACGAGGCTGGTCATGATTACACCAGAATAATGCATTCCATCCTCCGCCCTTTTGCATTTCAACTTGCCAATTAGACATAATCTCTTTTAATTTAATAAAATCAAAATCTGCTTTCGTCCACTTGTCTCCATTCGGATAATCTACTTTTAAATGATGAAAACTAAACGTCATACTTAATTCATTGCGCTCAGGGTTTGAATATTTAATACAATTATCAATTGTCGTAGATGACATTTCTCCAACTGTAATCACATCTTTCCCTTCAAAAACACTTCGGTTCATCTCTTGTAAATATTCATGAACACGCGGACCATCTGTATAATATTTACGGCCATCGCTTGTCGCCGTACTTCCATCATCATTTAAGAACTGTTGATCTTTTGAAATTAAATTAATAACATCTAATCGGAATCCAGTTACCCCTTTATCAAGCCAAAAACGCATCATATCATATACTTCTTCACGAAGTTTTTCGTTTTCCCAATTTAAATCAGCTTGTGTCTCATCAAATAGATGTAAAAAATGTTGCTCTGTCTTCTCATCATATTTCCAAGCAGACCCGCCAAACTTAGATTGCCAATTATTTTTTTCATCACGCCAAATATAGTAATTACGATATGGACTATTTTTATCTTCCTTCGCTTCTTTAAACCACTTATGCTCCGTCGAACTATGATTTACAACGATATCAAGCATAATTTCAATATTACGTGCCTTTGCTTCTTCTAAAAGCTCTTCAAACTCTTCCATCGTTCCGTAAGATGGATCAATACTGTAGTAATCACTAACATCATATCCATTATCATTTTGTGGTGATTGGTATATCGGTGTTAACCAAATATAATCTACTCCGAGTTCTTTTAAATAATCTAGTTTCTCTGTAACCCCTTTTATATCACCGGTTTCTTTATTGTAATAACTATTAAAGCTCTTCGGATAAATTTGATAAACTACACTTTTATGCCAATCCTTCATGTTTAACTTCCTCCTACTTCTTTTTTGCTCGTTTTGCAAATAACCACGTTAACGTAAATGGGATGACAACTGCGATAATCATTCCAACAATAAATATAGGAATCGATTTCGGAATGATTGAAATAAATGCTGGTAATCCGCCAATTCCGATAGCAGGTGCTAATACACCATTTAGCGTAATAAATATAGCTGCAGTAGCTGATCCTATAATCGCTGCATAGAACGGGAATTTATTTCGTAAGTTTACACCGAACATAGCTGGCTCGGTAATACCGAAATATGCTGAGATTGCTGATGTAGATGCCATACTTTTATCATTTTGATTTTTAGAAATCCAGAACATCGCAAGTGCCGCACTACCTTGCGCAATGTTAGAAAGAGCAATCATTGGCCAAATGAATGTACCACCGTGCTGTGCAATTAATTGTAAGTCGATAGCAATAAACATATGATGCATACCTGTAATGACAAGCGGTGCATATAATGCTCCAAACAATACTGCTCCAACTACTGGTACTGTTTCATATACACCTACTAATCCAGCTGTTAATAAATCTCCAATATGACGTGTAACTGGACCAATAATTCCTAATGCTAACACACCTGTTACGACAATCGTTGTAATGGGTACAACTAATAATTGAATTGCATTCGGTACATGTTTCTTCAAGAAAATTTCCACTTTACTTAATACGAATGCTGCTACTAAAACCGGTAAGATTTGACCTTGATACCCTACCTTTTCAATTTGAAATAGTCCTAAAATATCGAAGTACTCAATCTTTTGTCCATCTAAACCAGTCGCTGCCTTACCATAGTCCCACGCGTTTAATAAGGCTGGATGCACAAGCATTAATCCCATAACAATCCCTAATATCGGACTACCACCAAAACGCTTCGTTGCTGACCAACCGACAAGTGCTGGTAAGAATACAAATGCTGTATTCGCCATCATATTAATTAAATCCCAAAGCCCACTTAAGTTTGGATACACATCTAATAAATTTTTACCTTCAAAAAATAAGTCCTTTGCCCCTAATAGATTGTTAATTCCCATTAGTAAACCAGCTGTTACGATTGCTGGTAATATCGGCATAAATACATCTGAAAATACTTTTACAAACTTTTGAGCTGGATTTAACTTTTGATTTCCAGAGTCTTTCACGTCAGCTACTGTCGCTTCCTTCATACCTGCAAGCGTTATCAATTCCGCATATACTCGATCCACATCTCCTGGACCAATTACAATTTGAAATACCCCAGCGTTATGAAACGCTCCCTTCACTAATGAAACAGACTGCAATTTTTCGTTATCTATTTTACTTTCATCTTTTAAAGCGATACGGAGCCTCGTTACACAGTGCGCAGCTTGTTCAATATTGTCTTTCCCACCAATATACTGCAACACTTCCTCTGCTGTTTGACGATAGTCTTTCCCCATATTCCCGTCCCTCTTTTCTTTTTTTGATACCGTTTACAATTACATATTAACTCGTATATATAAGTTAGTCAACACTCGTATATACGAGTTTGTGTTTTTTTTATAAAAAAAGAGATGAAACAATAGTTTGTTCCACCTCTTTACTTCCTCCGCGCCACATCCGAAAAATGAAAAATATCTAAACGATGGCGTGATTCTGTATATTCGAACTGACTTCCATCATAAAAGTGCGTAAAGTTTTTCACAACGACAACATAGTCTGTTCCATTTAAATCTAAATACTTTCTATCGTCCTCTGTACATGACTGCACTTCAATTACCCTCTGTGAGTAACTAATATGAAGATCTAGTTCTTTCTCAATGTATTTATAAATGGAATCCGCTGCAATTTCACTCGTTAATCCAGGAATATATTCCGATACAAAATGATTGATATCCAAAATTACTTTTTCTCCATCAATATTTCGTACGCGTTTAATATGATCTATTTCTGTTTTCTCTTTCACATTTAATAGCTTTGCAACCTCTTTTGTTGCTTTTACTTTCTCCATTTCCACGACTTCTGTAATACAATGGCGTCCTAAACGTTCATTTTCTTCTTGGAAACTTATAATACCACCAAAGTTGAATTCAATGTTTTTTCGCTTTAAAACAAATACACCTTTTCCATGTATTTTTTGAACATACCCACGCTCTTGTAATAAATCTACAGCTTTTCTTACAGTACCGCGGCTTGCTTCATACTGCTTCATTAATTCGGTTTCTGATGGGATTTTGCATCCCTCTTTTAATTGTTTATTATCAATAGACTTGCTGATTGCTGTATAAATTTGTTCATACTTACTCATCATCTACAATAACCCCTTGTCACCTTCTAATTCTATATGTATTATACCATGCTACACTCTTCTGCCAATCTCTCACTTATTTTCCAGTACAGGAAAAATACAGGTAAATATTTAATCTCTGAAACGTATTTTTATAAAAACTTTTATATTTTTCTTTTCATTCAAAAAAACATGTAGTATACTAACTTCAAAATCAGAGGAGAAAGGGAGCAAAGAACTATGCTTACTTATACAACAATTGTAGTTACATTTGCACAAAAACATCATCATCATACGTAACCCTTGAAACCTAGCGGAAAAATTACGCGTAGGTACAAGGGTTATTCCCGTTGTACCTACGTTAGGCAAAGAGCCATGTAGGTATTTTTTATCTACATGGCTCTTTTTTTATTGCCAAAAAGCTAGTAAAAAATGATGTTTACGCAAAACTTACTACAAAGGAGTTAACAAAAATGGAAACGAAAAAATGGGGATTATGGATTTTAACAGCTTTTGTGATCGGAAATATGGTTGGCGGTGGCGTATTTATGCTCCCAGCGAATTTAGCACAAGTATCAGGTCCAATGGGTTCTACACTCGCATGGAGTATTACAGGTCTTGGCGTATTTATGATCGCACTCGTATTTGGAAATTTAGCAATTCGCAAGCCAGAATTAAAGGCCGGACCACAAAGTTACGCTCGAGCAATGTTCCCTTCAAAAAAAGCGGGTAAAGTTGCAGGATATAGTATGGCATGGGGATATTGGGCTGCAAACTGGGCTGCAACCGCATCTGTTATTATTTCCTTTGCTGGATATTTATCAACATTCTTCCCAGTTTTACAAAGTAAGCAAATTCTCTTTTCAATCAACGGATTTTCACTAGAACTCGGAAAAGGATTAACTTTCCTTGTATGTAGCCTTATGTTATGGGGAATTCAATATATTCTTTCTCAAAATATTGACCGAGCTGGAAATATGAATCTTCTTGCTACCATTGCAAAGATTATCGGATTTACAATGTTTATTGTAATCACATTATTCATTTTCAATGCCTCTAATTTCGGAGACGGTCAAACATTTATGAATGAAGCGGGGCAATCCATTTCGTTAGGCGGACAAATCAATTCAGCTGCTATCGCAACACTTTGGGCGTTTATCGGTATTGAATCAGCAGTTATGCTTTCTAACCGTGCAAAATCTCAGCGCGATGTAAAAAAAGCTACCATTTTCGGATTAATTATCGCTCTTCTGATTTATATGTCAATTACCCTACTTACAATGGGAGCACTCTCGCAAGATGCTTTAAAAGAATCGCAAAAACCATTAGTAGACGCGTTAAATTTAGCAATTGGCACTAAAGGCGCATATGTCATGGCTTTACTTGCACTTGTATCTTTATTTGGATCTACAGTTGGCTGGATCGTTGTTAGTTCAGAAGTACCTTACCAGGCAGCAAAGAATGGACTTTTCCCTAAGTTTTTCGCAAAAACAAATAAAAAAGGTAGTCCTTCAAAATCATTATTTATTACAAATGTGATGACACAAATTTTCTTATTCTCAACGATTTCTGGCACTGTGTCAGAAGCTTATAATTTCGCTATCGTTGTAGCAACATTAGCTTATTTAATTCCATACCTTGTTTCTACGCTGTACCAATTCAAATTAGTTATTACAGGAGAAACGTATGATATAATGCCTGGCTCTCGAATAAAGGATGGGATCATTACTACATTAGCATTTGTATACTCTATTTGGGTTATCAAAACCGGAACGGCTGATTTAAAAACGTTCTTCTTAGGAATCGGATTGTTCGTACTAGGTCTTATTCTTTATCCAGTACTAATGAAAAACTCACAAAAAATGAATTAAAAAAAGAGAAGCTACCGGCTTCTCTTTTTTATTCAAAATCTGTAATTAACTTTTCTTTTAACTCTCCTACAGATAAAGGTTTCGCATAATAAAATCCTTGTACATAATCACAACCCATAGATTGTAGTAAACTTTCTTGCTCTACTGTTTCTACCCCTTCAGCAACTACTGCTAAATTTAAACTATGGGCAATTTCAATAACAGATTTTACAATCGTTCGCTCTGGCTGTGCATGATCATAATGAAATTCACGAATAAAGTTACGATCAATTTTTACTATATCCAGTGGTAGTTGTTTTAAATAATATAAGGAAGAATAGCCTGTTCCGAAGTCATCTAGAGCAATTAAAATACCCATATTTCTTAATTCTTGTAATGTAGCAATAATATAATCAAAATGACGAACAGCAATGCTTTCCGTTATTTCTAAAATTAAACGATTCGGTGGAAATCCCGTTCTCCTTAAAATACTACGTACAGATAAAATAAAACGCTTTTGCATTAATTGTTGTATAGATAAATTCACAGATAGCTTTAGACCGTCTTCGTAATCTGGCAATGTTTTAAACAAGCGACATGACTTTTCTAATACCCAGTCTCCTAATTTTATAATAAGCCCAGATTCTTCAGCTACTGGAATAAATTCGCCTGGCGAAATAGGTCCTTCTTCTGTCGAACAACGTGCTAAAGCCTCAATACCAGTATATTTCTTCGTTTTCAAATCAATAATAGGCTGCAGTGCCACGTCTAACTCTTCATCACGAATTGCCTTTTGCAAAGCAAATTCAATTTTCATTCTACGATTTATTTTCGCACGTAATTCATCTGTAAAGAAACACGCGGCATTTCTACCTTGTTCTTTCGCGCTATACATGGCTAAATCCGAATTTTTCAATAGAGTTTCTACATCTTGTCCGTCTTGCGGATATGAGCACAGCCCTAGACTAGCTGAAATGTATACTTCATGACCTTCAAGCATAAATGGTGCCTGAAAACATGACAACACAGATGTCGCTAACTGCCTCATTTCATCTTGTGTATGTTTTTTTGTTAACAGCACAAATTCGTCGCCACCCAGCCTAGCCAGAACATCTTTCTCTCCTAGCACATAATGCAACCGTGAAGCAACTTCGCTCAAAAGTAAATCCCCTATCATATGACCTAGCGTATCGTTTACTAATTTAAAACGATCTAAATCAAAGTAAATCATACCAAATTCTTTTTTGCCTGCAATCATCTCATTTACAGTCGTTATTAACTGTAATCGGTTCGGTAAACTCGTTAAAGCATCATGATACGCAAGCTCCCTATAACGACTTTCGCTTAACCGCAACCTCTGTTCTGCTTCTTTCCTACTACTAATATCATTTCGGATCGCAATAAATTGGTAGGGCTCTCCTTTTTCATTTAAAAATGGAACAATTGTTGTTTTAACCCAATAATATGTCCCATCTTTTGCTTGATTTCGAATCTCACCTCTCCATACTTTTCCGCTCAAAATGCGCTTCCATAAAATTCGAAAAAATGTTTTCGGGTGATATTCTGAATTTAAAATACGATGATCTTTCCCTATTAACTCTTCTCGTGTATATTTGGAGATTTCACAAAACTTATCATTTACATATGTAATACGACCATTTCGGTCTGTAATCGCAACAATTGAAGACTCATCTAATGCTAACTTTAAATCTCGCAATGAAGAGTCATATAATGCATGACCTCTTTGTTCTAGCATGCGCATCTCTCCTTGCTTCCTATCTGACTAAAACACAACTTGTTTCTTTTCATAGAAATAGAGATATTTCATTTCCTAATAATCGTCCTTTACATAAATCACGTTTTGAAATATGCCGATTAAAATAACATAATATTATTTGTAATAAAAAGCAATATAATACCGTTTCAATTATATATAGTAGTTTCTGATCGTTATAATTAGCTTACTTTATTATACCTTATTCATTCTCTTACATTCCTTTATAGCTAGCTCCATACAATCACTGTTTCCTACTAATACCGCTCACATTTAACCTCTTTGCTTTACTAGCAAAATAGAAGTTTGAGCACGCTATACAACTATTCACGAATAATAATATAAAAATTAAAGTTAGTATATATGTTTTTGAATTACAATAACAAAATATTAACATATTTTCACCTTTATTTTGGAAGTATTTTATAAATAAATACTTTATTAAACGAAAAAAAAGAGGATAGCCTCTTTTTTTCGTTTAATACGGATATGGCATTGGCTGATACCCCGGATATGGCGTTGGATATGGTGCTGGGTATGGTGCTGGGTATGGTGCTGGGTATGGCGTTGGATAAGTTACTGGGTACGGTGCTGGATAGTAGCCTCCACCTGCTGCACCCGTTAATGCACCAGCTGTAAGTCCGCCTAACATGCCTCCAGCAAAACTTCCAGGGAAAAATCCACCGCCCCATGAGCCGCCGCCCCAGCCCCATCCGCCTCCATGATGGTGGTGATGATCGTGGTGATTGTGTCCTCCATGATTGTGATGTCCACCATTATGATGGTGCCCTCCATGATTATGACGATAATACAATCCATTATTGTCTATATAATTCATGTTTCCCCTCTCCTTTTCCATTTTCTCATCTTAATAAGTATTGTATGAATAGTACGAACCTAGCTGGTAACCTATATTAAGAAGAATCTCTATAATACGGATAACCATACCTTAGGCTTCATCAGGCATCTGCTACAATTCTAGAATATGGTTATCTCTCTTCCTATATATAAGGGGCAAGAGTTTTGTCCCTCTTACACTGTTTATTAACCAGTAATTAACGGGATAATAACGTAACAATATACTGTATGTAGGACAAATGCGGAAAGCATGGGGAAACTGCCTATATTTTGTAAAAAAAACAAAACACTTTATAATAAGAATGTCGGATTATACCTTTTTATATTAGAAGTCTATATTTAAGAAAGATTAGAGGAATTTTATAGAAATGAAGAAGCCTATCGTTCAATTATTATTGGTATTTACAATTATATCTATCGTACTCTTACTTTTAGATACGTCTATCCTCTCGCTATATACCTTTGTCGGTGCATTATGGTCTCTTACAATCATAGGGATTTCTTTCGTTATTTTTATTGAAAATAGATCCCCACAAAGCACTTTAGCATGGTTTTTAGTATTAGCACTTCTCCCTGTTGTAGGTGTGCTTTTATATGCGCTTTTCGGGCGTAGCCGTTGGAGAAGAAAAAAACATCTACATCGTTCAGAAGAGCAACGAAAATTATTCCGTGAAATATTAGAAGGAAGACGAGTAGAATTATCACTCACAGTCCCCTTACATGAACGTTCTACACATTTGACAAAAGTCGTTCAAAAATTTGGAGGCGGACCTGCCGCAGATAAAACAACTACACAACTTTTAACAAATGGCGATCAAACATTCTCAGAAATTTTGCAAGCTATCGACCAAGCAAAACATCACATACATATTCAATACTATATTTATAAATCTGATGAGATTGGTACAAAAGTTCGAGATGCTTTAATAAAAAAAGCAAAAGATGGTGTTATTGTACGATTCCTTTATGATGGACTCGGAAGTAATACTTTAAGAAGAAGATTTTTACAACCTATGAAAGAAGCTGGAATTGAAATTGTTGAATTTGATCCTATTTTTTCAGCTTGGTTACTTGAAACTGTCAATTATCGTAACCATCGAAAAATCGTTATTGTAGATGGTGAAATCGGTTTTACTGGTGGACTCAACGTCGGTGATGAATATCTTGGTCGTTCAAAAAAATTTCCTGTTTGGCGTGATAGTCATTTAAAAATAGAAGGAAAAGCACTATACAAATTACAAGCAATTTTTCTAGAGGACTGGCTCTATGCCTCTAGTGGTTTAAACAACTATTCTTGGGATCAATTTATGAATAGACAATACTTCCCAGGCAAAGAAATTTCAAATGCAGAAGGTGCTGTGCAAATTGTAGCGAGCGGACCAAGCTCAGATGATAAAAGCATTCGTAATACATTATTAGCCGTTATGGGATCTGCAAAAAAATCGATTTGGATCGCTACACCATACTTTATTCCAGATCAAGAAACCTTAACATTATTACGTTTAAGTGCAATATCAGGCATAGATGTACGCATTTTATATCCTGGTAAAAGTGATAGTATTATTAGTGATCAAGCATCACAATCCTACTTCACTCCACTTTTAAAAGCTGGCGCCTCCATTTATAGTTATAAAGATGGTTTTATGCATGCAAAAATTGTACTCGTTGATGATAAAATCGCGACAATCGGAACAGCAAATATGGACGTACGTAGCTTTGAATTAAATTACGAACTTATTAGCGTACTATATGAATCAGAAACCGTTCATGATATTAAACGTGATTTTGAAGATGACTTTAAGCATTCCACTGAAATTAAATGGAACGCTTTCCAAAAAAGAAGTATCAAAAAACGAATATTAGAGTCTTTTATGAGGCTCATCTCTCCTTTACTGTAAGCAATCAATGTACTATTGATTGCTTTTTCTTTTCCATTTCCCCTCTCTCCTTTTCTTTGCATACCATATTAAAACAAGTTATCATAAGATGTATTACTTTATGAAAATAATGTTAGGTGGGAAATACATGTTAGAACAATTTCATATACATGCTGATTTAAAACAACAGCTCTCAAACATTCACGAAAAGAATAAGCAAGAAGCTGGTGAAAATGCACATTTAATTGGTAAGAAAATATATAAGGCGTCTGATAACAGCATTATTGAAGATGCTATTACAGCACTTCTTCTTGGCAAAAACATTCTATTAAAAGGACCAACTGGTAGTGGTAAAACAGTACTAGCGGAAACTCTTTCTTCTTTATTCCAAAAACCAATGCATAGCATTAACTGTTCTGTTGACCTAGATGTAGAAGGTATTTTAGGATACAACACGCTTCAAACGAAAGATGGCGCATCTGAAGTTACATTTGTTAACGGTCCTCTTATGAAAGCAATGAAGAGCGGTCATTTCCTATATATTGATGAAATCAATATGGCAAAACCTGAAACGTTACCACTACTTCACGGTGCGTTAGATTATCGTAAAATGATTACAAACCCATTTACACAAGAAGTTGTATACGGTGATGATGAGTATCGTGTAATTGCGGCAATTAATGAAGGTTACGTTGGTACAAGTGAACTAAATGAAGCATTAAAAAACCGTTTCGTTATTATTGAAGTTCCTTACATTCAAGGTGATACATTAAAAGAACTATTATTAGCTGAATCAAAATTAAATGATGTTGCAACAATTGAAAAGTTCGTTGCATTTGCAAGCGACCTTATGCCCTTAGCTCGTGATGGACGTGTAAGTGAAGAGGCAGCAAGTATTCGTGGCATTATCGATGCATGTGATTTAGGTGTATATATCCCTGTTATGCGTGCAATTGAACGTAGTATTATCGCAAAATTAAACGATGAAACAGAACAAATGACTGTCCGTGAATTAGCAGAAAGTTATTTCTTTGAGGGATAATTCATGAGACAAATTTTTAGTGACAAAAAAATTGATGCGTCGCTGTTTCTACAAATGGAAAACTTAATGTATGCTCTTCTAAAAGAAGACGATGCCTACCTTGAGTATGGCTATAAAGCATACTACGACGAAATTGAAAAAAAGGTTGTCATTAGTCACTTTTGGGATGATCGAAAAGAAGAGGATACAATAATCGGATTAAAAAGCGAAGTGTTTTTAAAAGCACTTGGTAATAAACATTACTCGGACATGACTTTAATTCGTTCTTATGCGATTGAATTACAAGAATCACCTTTAAAAAAGTTTTTAACACAATTATTTGTTCTATTAGAAGATTTACGTGTTGAGGAAATCGTAAAAAACTTACGCCCTGGCACAAAGCATGTTTTTAAAAGAAGAAAAGAAATGTATCGCAATTACTTCGGCTCACAAAATGAAATCAATCGTGTTCGTAACTATCACGGTGATCGTCTATTTTGTCTCTGCTATCTTTCATTAACGAGCGATAAATATGAAATGTTTAATAATGAATATTTCGAGCAAATTGAAGCAATTTTACATGAAACATTCCAAGCTCGTAATACGGAAGATATTATGTATATCGTTGAAAAGATTCGCTATCGCTTAGAGGAGATTCTTGAAAGTGATATGCTAAATAATTATTTCGGACATGCTCCACTTTATTTATCTGTCATTGCAGATGAAAAGAACTGTCGCGTCGAAGATTTAGCAAATGATGATACGCAGCTCATAGATGACGATGAAAACAAAAACAAAATGGATGAAAGTTTCTCGACATGGCATCGTGAAAATAAAAATAACGAAAACGAGAACTTTTTACGCTTCGAATTAGAAAGCGGAACAAAAACAAATATGATGGGCGATACTGCTCGTGAATCAGAAGATGGCGACCAAGCACTTGGTTCTGTACAAGGTACTTCTCAAAAGAGTACACAATCCAATTTTGATGGCGCTGATACAGAAGAAGCAAGAGCTTCACACGCTTCTAGCCAAAACGACGGTGCATACGGTAAGTATAACGTTGGTGCCTCTCATACATTTAAAGAAGCTCGCAAGGCAAATACCGATGAGAAAAAAGATTACCAAGCTATCAAATCAGTCGTTAATAAAGATGTAAAAGAATTAAAGAAAATTATCGAAAAAACGATTGAAAATAAAACGAATGCAAATAGTGATAAATACTACGGAAGACTTCGTAAGAAATTCCTTCGTATTTATACTGAAAAGCAGCCGCGCATGTTTTATAAAAAAGGACAAGAATCACAAGAACTCGATGTTGCATTCCAATTGTTAGTGGACTGCTCTGGTTCTATGTATAACAAAATGGAAGAAACGAAAAAGAGTGTGGTCCTATTCCATGAAGCGTTGAAATCTTTAAAAATCCCGCATGCTATTAGCGGATTTTGGGAGGATGCTTCTAGTGCTAAACCTGAAGATAAGCCGAACGTTATCCATGAAGTTGTAACGTATAAAAACTCAACGTTACCAAACGTTGGTCCCGAAATTATGCAGCTTCGCGAAGAAGAAGATAACCGCGACGGATATATTATTCGTATCGTTTCTGAAAAACTTGCGAAAAGACCAGAAAAGCATAAATTCTTACTTGTCTTTACAGACGGTGAACCTTCTGCGCTAGACTATCAACAAGATGGTATTTTAGATACGCATGAAGCTGTCAAACTTGCTCGTAAAAGTGGTATGGAAGTAATCGGAATCTTCATCGAAGAAGGCGAAGCAAAAGAAGCAACTTATCAATTAATGAAGAACATTTATAACCATCACTTCTTAGTTGCAAATCACGCTGAAGATTTACGTCTGAAGATTAAACCACTATTGAAAAAGTTATTACTGAAGACGATTGAATAGAAAAAACAGGAGCCTTACGCTCCTGTTTTTTCTATTCAATCACTTTGTTTCTGGTTGAAACTTGTATGGAATGGCTACTTCTAATAATGCCTCGAATCCTCCATCGTAGAATGGGAATCGTTCATTTGCAACCGTTCGGTTCACCCACTCTATTGCAGAAATTTCTTCGTCATCTTCCGCAATCAGTTCACCGTTTACTACATTTGCTCGGAATGTAAATAGTATCGCATGATTCCCTGATGCTTCAAAGAATTTTTCATTGATTGCAACAAGTCCACCTATCACGGCTGTTAAACCTGTCTCTTCTTTCACTTCTCTTATTAGTGCTTCCTCTAATATTTCACCTTTTTCAACAGCCCCACCCGGCAGTGACCAAACGTTTTGTTCTATATTATGTACCATTAATATCTTATCTGTTTCTTCATCATGTATTAATGCATATACGACGTCAACTCTTTGCATATTGCTTTTCTCCTTCGATTAACTCATCCATTGTAAATAAAGAATGTAGCTGTAAGCCATCTTCTAATAAGTTTTCTCTTCCCTCTTTCGTTCGTTCAATGACGCCTAGAACATGGTGTACTTTCGCACCCAGTTCCCTTAAATCTTTCGTACTTAATAATATTTGCCCGCCTGTCGTAATAACATCTTCAACAACACAAACATTTTTCCCCGTAATATCAACGCCTTCTGCTAACTTACATGTACCGTACTTCTTCGCTTCTTTCCTTACAAATACAACAGGTATACCTGTTTGTAAAGATAATGCTGTTGCCACTGGAATTCCTCCCATTTCTAAACCCGCGAGTACTTCTGTCTCTGGAGGAATGAGCTCTTTCAATTGTTTAGCAATTTCTAATAACAGTACTGGATTAGATTCAAATAAGTACTTATCAAAGTATTGATTTGATACTTGTCCCGATCGAAGTTTAAATGTTCCCGTTAAACGTGACGTATTGTAAATTTCCTTTGCTAACTCCCATTTCTCCATTGTATCTCTCCCCTTTATGCACAAATTAACTCATTCTATCACACTTGTAATTATTTGTATATTTCTAAAATACAAATAAAAGGGCCGACTCCTAAGAATCGACCCTTACTATTAATTCATCACTAACTCAGTTGTGAGCTTTTTTTTTAACTTAGCCAACATGTCGGTTGTCATTTTGTCTAAATCGTATTCTGCTTTAAAGCCCCACTCGTTCATTGCTGCTGTTGCATCAATAGAGTTTGGCCAGCTATCAGCGATTGTTTGACGAGCAGGATCTACAGCGTAATCCATTGTAAACGTCGGGATGTGTTTACGAATTGATGCTGCGATTTGCTCTGGCTCAAAGCTCATTGCTGTAATATTGAACGCGTTTCTATGCACAAGTTTACTTGGATCAGCTTCCATTAATGAAATGATCGCTTGTAAAGCATCTGGCATATACATCATATCCATGTATGTTCCTTCTGCAATGTATGAGGTGTATGTGCCTTTTTTAATCGCCTCATAATAAATTTCAACTGCATAGTCAGTTGTTCCGCCTCCTGGAGGAGCTACGTAAGAAATTAAACCTGGGAAACGTACACCGCGCGTATCTACGCCAAACTTTTGATGATAATAATCACATAGTAATTCTCCTGCTACTTTGTTTACCCCATACATCGTAGTAGGACGCTGAATTGTATCTTGTGGCGTATTATCTTTCGGCGTTGATGGACCGAATGCACCGATAGAACTTGGCGTGAAAAACTTACAGTTTAATTCACGAGCTGCTTCTAATGCATTTACAAGTCCACCCATATTTAAATTCCAAGCAAATAACGGATTTTTTTCTGCTGTTGCTGAAAGTAAAGCTGCTAAATGAATAATTGTATCTGCTTCATTACGCTTTGCAATATCATGTAGTTTTTGTCCATCTGTTACATCTAACGTTTCAAATGGACCGGACGTTACTACTTCACTATCTGTTTCACGAATATCTGTTGCAATAACATTTGATGCACCGTATACATCACGAAGTTTCATTACTAGTTCAGAACCAATTTGCCCTAAAGAACCGGTTACTAGAATTTTTTTCATTTTCCCCACTCCTCATTTGCAAGCTATTCAAAAGATGTCGTTACTTAAATGATGCCCATTTCTTTCCCTACTTTTTCATACTTACGAATTGCTTCATCTAACATTTCTTTCGTATGAGCTGCTGTAGGCATATTACGAACGCGTCCCGTTCCTTTTGCTACAGTTGGGAACACGATAGATTTTGCATATACGCCTTCTTCATTTAGACGTTTACTAAATTCTTGTGTTAATACTTCGTCACCAATAATACAAGGTGTAATTGGCGTTTCACTTTCTCCGATATTAAAGCCAAGTTCTTTTAACCCTTGTTTTAAATATCGACCGTTTTCCCATAAACGATCGTGCAACTCTGTGCTTTCCATTAAGATTTCAATTGATCTCATGCAAGCTGCTGCATCAGCTGGTGTTAATGCTGTAGAGAATAAGAATGGACGTGAACGAACTTTTAACCAATCAATTAAGTTTTGTTTCCCTGCTACATATCCACCAATTACCCCAATTGCTTTTGATAATGTACCAATTTGGAAATCAACTTTATCAGACAGACCGAAGTGTTTTACAGTTCCTGCACCTTTACCAAGTACACCTGAACCGTGTGCATCATCTACGTATGTCATTAAATCTAATTCTTCTGCAATCTCAACAATTTCTGGTAGTTTTGCAACATCTCCATCCATTGAGAAGACACCGTCTGTAATTACCATTAATTTATTGTAAAGACCTGATTCTTTCGCCGCGATTGCTTTTTGGCGTAAATCTTCCATATCAGAATGCTTATAAACGATGATTTTCGCTCTTGATAGACGACTACCATCAATGATAGAAGCATGGTTTAATTCATCTGAAAGAATGGCATCATTTTTATCCATAACGGCTGAAATCGCTGCCATATTACAGTTAAATCCTGATTGATAGGCAATCGCTGCTTCTGTATGTTTAAACTTTGCAATTGTTTCTTCTAATTTAATATGCAAATCTAAAGTACCGTTAATTGTACGAACAGCTCCTGCTCCAACGCCGTACTTATGAATAGCACCAATTGCTGCTTCTTGCAAACGGCTATCTGTTGCTAATCCAAGATAGTTGTTTGAAGATAAGTTAATATATTCTTTTCCGCCAATTGTAATGATCGGTCCATTTGAACTCTCAAGCGGATCAATTACGTTATAAAGCCCCTTTGATTTTAAATCCTCTAAATTTTCTTCTAAAAATTTCGCAAGTGTTTTACTAGACATCGTGAAGCCTCCCATCGTTCATGTAAGCGAATTATTGTCTTAATAGTTCTAATAATCCCTCTACTAGCTTAACACGTTTTCAGAATTTATTATAGAAAAATAGTTTAAAGTAACCGCTTACAATTTTAGATTATATATGATTCATTACAAGAAATCTATCATTTACTTTTCATATTTGGTAGAATAAAAAAAATATTTAAGGGGGCTTCAATCATGGCATTTACTGAATCTGATGTATATAATAACGAAGCATTTTTTAAACAATATATGAAACGAAGATACAGAGAAAATAGTCCAAATGAATCACTTGAAAAACCAGCCTTCTTTCAGCTCATTGGTGATGTGAAAGGAAAGCAAATCCTTGATTTAGGCTGCGGGGACGCTAAATTCGGTGAGGAGTTATTAGAAAAAGGCTGCCACTCTTACACTGGTATTGAAGGCTCCGAACTTATGTATGAAAAAGCTAAAAAACAACTAGAAAATAAAAATGGGACCGTACATTTTTTAAACCTCAAAGACTACACATACCCTCCTGCTACTTTTGATTTAGTAACATCTAGACTCGCCTTACATTATATTGAACATCTTCCTATCATTTTTCAAAATGTGTACGAAACTTTAAAAACAAATGGAACCTTTACCTTTAGCGTTCAACATCCTATTATTACTTCTTCATTTGAAAGCTTGCAAACGAGCGGGAAAAGAACAAACTGGCTCGTCGATGATTATTTTAAAATGGGAAAACGCGTTGAACCTTGGATTGAGCAAGAAGTTATTAAATATCATCGTACAACAGAAGAATATTTTACATTGTTACAACAAGCCGGATTTACGATTACAAACATAAAAGAAGCTACACCCAATCAAACCCATTTTCAGAGTGGAAAAGAATATGAACGTCGGTTACGTATTCCCCTCTTCCTCTTATTTTCTTGCCGAAAATAAAAAGACGATGAATTCTCATCGTCTTTTTTCATTATCTCATTACTTGAGCAACCTCTTTACGTACACGTCTTCCTTTTCCATGTGGGATACAAAGTGGCGTCCCAAATAATGGATCCGTACTGATTTGACACTCCATTCGGAATACATCACGTACTAGCTTCTCATCTACTACTTCTTCCGGCTTACCTTGTGCATATATTTGTTTATCTTGAATGGCTACAATATTGTCTGCATAGCGGCATGCTAAATTTAAATCGTGTAATACCATAACAATTGTTCTTTGTTCTGTTTCATTTAATTCGAATAATAAATCTAGCACTTCAATCTGGTGAGTCATATCTAAATATGTAGTAGGCTCATCCAGTAAAATAATATCTGTATCTTGTGCAAGCGTCATTGCAATCCAAGCACGTTGACGTTGTCCACCTGAAAGAGCATGCACATCACGCTCAGCAAACTCTGTCATACCTGTTGCTGCAAGGGCTTTTTGTACCATTTCCTCATCTTTTTCTGACCATTGCTTCAGCCACGTTTGATATGGATAGCGTCCTTGTTTTACAAGTTGCAATACTGTAAGCCCTTCTGGTGCTTGCGGTCCTTGTGGTAAAATTGCCATTTGACGAGCGATTTGCTTCGTTTGCATACTTTGAATTGCTTGATTATCTAACAAAATATCACCCGTTGTTGGCTTTAATAATCTAGCTAGTGAACGTAATAAAGTTGATTTCCCGCAACCGTTAGAACCGATAAATATTGTAATTTCGCCTTTTGGAATTTCTAAATTCAACTCATCAATAATAATTGCTTCACCATAAGACAGCGTCAAACGTTTCGTCTCCAATGCTTTTTGCATATTCATCTCCCTTTATGAGTTCCGACTTTTATAAAGTAAATAAATAAAATAAGGTGCACCAATTGCTGATGTAAATACCCCTGCTGGAATTTCAAGTGGTGTGAAAACTGTACGCCCAATTAAATCTGCAGCAAGTACTAAAATTGCACCAACAATCGCCGCAACAGGGAGTAATGCACCGTATAAAGAACCAACTAGTCTTCGTGAAATATGAGGCGCCATTAAACCGACAAATCCAATTCCTCCGGCGAAAGCAACTGCTCCACCAATTAAAGCTGTACTCAGTAATAACATGAATACGCGTGACTTCGTTAAAGGAACACCAAGTCCTACCGCAATATCATCCCCTAGCTCCTGAGCATTTAAATGTCTAGCAGCTATAAATGATATTATCGTTAAAATGAGAACCCACGGCGCAAGTACCATAACGTTTTGCCATGAAGAACCGTAAACAGTACCTGTAATCCATACATTCGCTTGGCTCGCTTGATAAATTGGCGCTAACAACATAAACAAAGTCGTTGCTGCTTTCGTCAATGCCCAAAAACCAACACCAATTAAAACAAGACTAATCGGTGATAATCCATCATTTCTCCATGCGAATAAATATACAAAAAGCGCTACAATTGTAGCTCCAGCAAAGGCTGCTAACGGCATATAATGAATGCTTACAGTTAGCGCATTATTTTTATCACTAAATAGAGCTAAAAATAATACAACTGCTACACTCGCACCACCTGTAATCCCGATGATATCAGGTGAAGCCAGTGGATTTCGAACGAGGCCTTGTAAAATACATCCTGCTACAGCAAGTGCGATTCCTACAAGGATAGCAATCAAAATACGCGGCATACGAAACTTATTTACAACCATATTTGACATCGCATCGCCATTTCCAGTAATCGCTTGCCATACATCATAAGGAGCAATTTTCATGTCTCCCATACCTGCACTCGCAAAAAATAAACCTATTAAAACAACTAGTAAACTGAATAAGACGAGACAAGCTCGTTTATACATTAAAAACGAGAGCCCGCCTTTTCCTATACGAAACGGAATATACTTCTTCATTTGCTAAGCCCTCTCTTACGTGCAATATAAATAAAGAATGGGGCCCCGATAAATGCTGTCATAACCCCTACTGGTACTTCTTGTGGCATAATGACATATCTTGCTGCTATATCAGCTAAGATTAATAGTATTGCACCTAACAACCCGCTATACGGTACTCTCCACCTATGATCTACTCCAACTAGAAATCTTGCAAAATGCGGAGTAACAATACCAATAAATCCAATTGGACCAGCGACCGCAACTGAACCACCAGACAACAGGACAATAATAAGTAGTACGAATGATTTCATTAAAATCGTTCGTTGTCCAAGTCCTTTTGCAACGTCTTCCCCCATCATTAATGTATTTACTTTCCCTGCCATCATAAGAGATGCGATCCAGCCTACTAATAAATACGGGAATACAGATTGTAAAATTTCTAACTTTCTTCCTTGCACAGATCCGGCAAGCCAAAATAATACCTCTTCAAGCGCTTTTTCATTTAACACAAGTAATCCTTGTGTTAATGATGAAAATAACGCACTAATTGCGACCCCTGCTAATGTTAGCTTAAGAGGCGTTGTCCCTTCTTTTCCTAAAGAACTAGACGCAAATACAAGTACAGCTGCAACTGCCGCCCCTAAAAAGGCAATCCACGTGAAAGCCGATAATGATGTCACGGAAAAAATAACAATTGCTACAACTATGAAAAACGCAGCACCTGAATTTAATCCAATAAAATCTGGAGAGGCAAGTGGATTCTTCGTTAAAGTTTGCATAAGACAACCTGCAATGGCTAAACTAGCACCGACACTAGCTGCAATTAATGCCCTTGGTAGACGCACATTTTGAATAATAATATGTTCATTAGAACCATTAAAATGAAAAAAAGCATCTAACGCTAATTTCCAGCTCGTATTTGTATATCCGAAAATAATACTTCCCCAAATACAAATAACAACCGCAATGATTCCAACAAATAATCCAATCCATTTTGCTTGATTTGTTTTTAATAACATGCAGCGTTTCCCCTTCAATGTATAATGATACGTTGTAAGTGTATTTCAACTTAATTCTCATTGTCAACGATATTGAGAATTATTTTCATTGACAATTGGACCATGAAGTATTATTATCATGCTTGCTATTGAAAAAACTTCTCAGTATGTAGGGGGTACATAATGAATTTAACACGAAAGAAATCGTTTACAGTATTTGTATTTTTACTAGCCTTTTCATTCCTTTTAAGTGCTTGTGGAAAATCAAATACGAAAGAGGAAACAAAAGAAGATACGAAAAAAGAAATGATTACGGTGGAACACGCAATGGGTAAAACAGAAGTTCCTGCTAATCCAAAACGTGTAGTTATTTTAACAAATGAAGGAACTGAAGCTTTACTTGAACTAGGTGTGAAACCAATTGGGGCTGTAAAATCTTGGACTGGTGATCCATGGTATCCACATATTAAAGATAAAATGAAAGATGTAAAAGTTGTTGGTGATGAAGGACAAGTGAACGTGGAAACAATCGCATCTTTAAAACCAGACTTAATTATCGGTAACAAAATGCGTCACGAAAAAGTGTACGAGCAACTAACAGCAATTGCACCTACTGTGTTCTCTGAAACGCTACGTGGTGAATGGAAAGATAACTTCAAATTTTATGCAAAAGCATTAAATAAAGAAAAAGAAGGTCAAAAGATTTTAGCTGATTACGATAAAAGTATGAAAGAATTAAAAGCTAAACTAGGCGATAAAGTAAATCAAGAAATCTCTATGGTTCGCTTCATGCCTGGTGATGTTCGTATTTATCACGGTGATACATTCTCTGGTGTTATTTTAAAAGAACTTGGATTTAAACGTCCTGGTGATCAAAATAAAGAGGACTTCGCAGAGCGTAACGTATCTAAAGAACGTATTTCTGCAATGGATGGCGATGTATTATTCTACTTCACATTCGATAAAGGCAACGAGAAAAAAGGTTCTGAATTAGAAAAAGAATATATAAATGATCCTCTATTTAAAAATTTAAATGCAGTGAAGAATGGTAAAGCATACAAAGTTGACGATGTTATTTGGAATACAGCTGGTGGTGTAATGGCCGCTAACCTACTATTAGATGATATCGAAAAACGCTTCGTTAAATAATATTTTTCTAACCAGCTCCCCTTCTATGGAGCTGGTTATTTTTGATTCACTTAAATGTCACATTATTTCATTTTGTATTTTTATTCCCAATATGTTATATTATAAAAGTAAATAGAATATATTTTCTCTATATCAGAATAAATATTTTAATCTAAATTTTCTGATTAATCACTATTTTATTTTCTTTTAGAATTCAATTATTACATTTGAAAACGCTTATCATCTCGTTTTCAGGGCAAAATACAGTAACGGTTGAAGAAAAATAGAATTTTTTTAGGAATTTTCTTTCTATTTCCATATAATTCTATTGACTTCTAAATATTTTGTAAATTAAAATGATTACATAAATATCCGTTATACAGGATTAGGGGGAAACAAACATGGATGCAGCTTTAAAATTAGACAAAGCTGGAGAGCAACAATCACCAAAAAAACATCCACCAGGATTATATTTGTTGTTCTTTACAGAGGCATGGGAAAGATTTAGTTATTACGGAATGCGTGGCTTATTAGTTCTTTATTTAACAACGAGCTTAGTAAGCGGCGGTTTAGGATTTGATAAAGCAGTTGCAGTTCAAATTTACGGTATTTTCACAATGTTAGTATACTTCACACCAATTATCGGTGGTTGGTTAACTGACCATTTCATTACGAAGCGCCATGCCATTACTATTGGTGGTATCATTATGGCAATTGGTAACTTTGTACTATTTTCAATGAACACTAAAACTGGACTATTTTTAGGATTAGGATTATTAGTTATTGGTAACGGATTCTTCAAACCAAATATTTCGACTTTATTAGGTCAATTATATAGCGAAAACGATTCTCGTCGTGATAGTGCCTTCACTATCTTCTACATGGGAATTAACTTAGGGGCTCTTATTGCTCCATTCATTTGCGGTTACTTCGCAGATTATAGATACGGTTTCTTAACAGCTTGTATCGGTATGATTATTGGACAGCTTGCTTTTAATTTCTTAGCACCTCGTTACTTAGGATCTATCGGAACAACTGTTGTCGGTAAAAAATCTAAAGAAAAAAATGCAAAAGCAATTGAGAAAAAGCCTTTAACAACACAAGAGAAAAAACGTACTACTGCAATTTTAATTTTAACTTGTTTCGTTGTATTCTTCTGGGCAGGATTTGAACAAGCTGGTAGTTCTTTAACACTTTACACAGATAAGTTCGTGGATCGTACAATTGGTGGATTTACAATTCCAACACCTTGGTTCCAATCTGTAAACCCACTATTCATTATCTTACTAGCATTACCGGTTTCTGCATTATGGATTAAACTTTCAAAAACGAAAAATGGTGACTTAAAAATCCCAACAAAAATGGCATTTGGTATGATCTTGCTAGGGATTGGGTACCTAGTTTTAACTTTAGCTGTATTAAAAACTGGTAGCGATGAAGGTAATATCGCAATGAAAGCAAACTTACTATTCATTGTATTCACTTACATGTTCCATACAATCGGTGAATTATTCTTGTCACCAATCGGATTATCTATGGTAAGTGCAATCGCTCCTGTTAAATTAGCATCATTATTAATGGGTGTATGGTTAGCTGGTACTGGCTTCGCAAACTTATTAGCAGGACAATTGGCTGCTTTCACTCAATCTTTAGGATATTTAGAAGTATTCGCAAGCATCGGTGTTATCGTAATCGTACTCGGATTAGTACTTCTTATGTTCTCTAAGAAAATTGCACATATGATGGAATAAATAAGAAGACGCTTCTAGATACTAGAAGCGTCTTTTCTATTACTTCTCCTCTAAAGCCGTCACGTTCACGTGAACGCTTTCTCCAGGATTAGATACATCATACACTTGAGCAACTCCACTCTGCTCGTCACAGCTCTCAATCCATACTGGGACGCCCTCATATGTAACGTCAATTCTACTTGAAGAAGATAAAATTTGTTTCACACGTTTTACATCCATACTACTATTCCTCCTTTTACTTACTACACTCCTTTCTATCTTTTCTTTCCCCTTTAGAATATATTCCATATAGCAACATGTTAATTGATATCCTTTTCTTCCTTACATGCTAACATTTTCTTTCCTATTACCTTTCTGACAAATAAAAAAAGACGTATATCCCTCACGTCTTTTTCCATAATATTCAAATTTTAAGAAAATAATGTTTTTACAACTTCACTTACTTTATCATTATGAATTTGATAATACACTTCTAGTCCTCGTCTTTCAAAGCGCACTACTTTATTTTGTTTTAATTTCGTTAAATGTTGAGAAACCGTTGATTGTGGAATTTCTAGCACTTCCTGTAATTGTGTTACATTACAAGTTCCACGTTGCATTAGTTCCATTACTAGGCGTAAACGTAACGGATGCGCTAACGCTCTTAACATTTGTACATCTTCTTCTGAAATACGACATTCGAATTGATTTTGGCTCATAAAGTTCCCCTCATTTTCGTTTTTATTTTCTTTTTATTTATTTATATATCTGTTCTTATATTTCCTGTTACGACATAACTTTATCAACTTATAAAGCCGAAAATTTTTTCCATCTTAACCAGCAAAGAACTCAGGAAATAATCCTTGCTGATTTTGAATATTATACTATATGATATAACGAAAAAGCAAAACAACGGGCTCCAAATACTTTGCTTGTAAACGTTGTTTTATCAGGCTTTTTGTTATATTTTCACCTCACTGCAACGTGCAGTAATAATATCGTAAAATATCATCTATAATTGATAACCTTTCGTAAAGTAGTTGGAGTATATTTAACCTCTTTGTTACACTAAAAGGAATTTTCAGTAAAAAAGATACCGTACCAAAAAAAATTAACTTATTGCTTTTAATTCGTGTTCAATAGCTTGAACTGTGATGGAATACTTCCTATTAAATGCATTTACCGTCCCTTTCTGACTTGATCAAATGGGACAGTCTGTGCTCCCTATCAAATCTTAAGAATTACACCATCCTTTCATATTCGATACAAAGACGGCCTCTACCATAGAGCTTTAGGATCAATAATATAGAAACAAAGAAAAGAATATGCAAATAATTTATCCTGCTATTAGTGGATAATATGAATCCTATTTCAAATTTTGGCGAATGCGGGATAAAGCTTTACTTTATAAAGCACACTCAAATAGATTCGAGTGTGCTTTTTGTCTACTTTATGAACAAAGTATTTCTTTTAACACTATTATGGAATAATTATACTTTTTTACGTTGACAATAGTGTTGAAGGAGAATATACTAAGCATGTAAGTTGATTGTGAATTGTTTCACAAATAATGTGAATTTCTTCACATAAAATAGATAGGAGTTGTCATTATTATGAGTACTTGGACACAAATTTATGACCCATTAAACAATATTTGGTTATCTGCACTAATCGCAGCACTTCCAATTTTCTGCTTCATCATTTGTTTAATGGGACTGAAAATGAAAAGTTACATGGCTGGCCTTTACAGTGTGATTGTCGCTATTATTCTTGCTATATTCGTTTATAAAATGCCAGCAACTGTAGCTGTAGCATCTGCCGGATTCGGTGTTTTATCTGGATTTTATCCAATTTGTACTATCGTTATCGCAGCAATTTTCCTTTACAAATTAACTGTTAAAACAGAGCAATTCAATGTCATTCGTGATAGTATTTCAAGCATTACAAATGACCAACGTTTACAAGTATTATTAATCGCTTATTCTTTCGGTGCTTTCTTAGAAGGCGCAGCTGGTCTAGGGGTTCCAGTTGCTATTACAGCTGCATTACTAGTAGGTATGGGCTTTAACCCATTAAAAGCAGCTGGTATTTGTTTAGTAGCAAACATCGCTGGTGGTGCTATGGGTGCTATGGGTATCCCAGTTACAGTACCAGCACAATTAACTGAACTAGATGCATTAACTATCGGTCGTCAAACTGTTCTTATTTTACCTTTCATTAGTATTGTTTTACCTTTCTTACTTGTATCAATGGTTGATGGAATTAAAGGTATTAAAGAGACTTGGCAAGGTATTCTTGTAAGTGGTGTTTCTTTCGCAGTTACTCAGTTCCTTGTAACTTATTTCTTAGGTGCAGAACTTACTAATATTTTCGCAGCCGTTGTAAGCATGATCTCTCTTGCATTATTCTTACGTGTTTGGCAGCCAAAATCTTCTACTAAAGAAGAAAAACAAGAAGAAAAAGTATCTCATACATTCAATCAAATTTTATATGCTTGGTCTCCATTCGTATTCTTAACTGCATTCGTAACAATCTTTAATTTAAAACCAATTAAAGCTTTATTTGCTCCGGATGGCGCACTAGCAAACTTAGTATTTAACATTCAATTCCCTGGTCTTCATAATGCTGTTATGAAAACTACACCTATTACAAAAGCTGATACACCTTTCGCAGCTGTTTTCAAATTTGATGTATTCTCATCTACAACTACTGCAATCGTATTAGCGATTATCGTTTCACTTATCGTGTACCGCGTAAAAGGTAAAATGGTTAAAGAATTAGTAGTGGAAACAATGAAAGAACTAAAAGCTCCAGTATATACAATCTGTAGCGTTATCGCTTTAGCTTACGTAGAGAACTACTCTGGTATGTCATCTACACTTGGACTTGCATTCTCTTCTACTGGTAATGCATTCCCAGTTCTCTCTCCAATCTTAGGATGGATTGGCGTATTCATTACAGGATCAGTAGTATCAAGTGGTTCATTATTCGCACCTCTTCAAGCAGTAACTGCAGATCAATTAAACATCGTTCCTTCTACACTTGTTGCATTAAACGTAGTAGGTGGTACAATGGCAAAAATGGTTTCACCACAATCTGTAGCAGTTGCTTGTGCAGCAGTTGGACTAGTTGGTAAAGAATCTGCCCTATTTAAAACAGCAATGAAATACAGTTTAATCTTCTTAGCTATTATTAGCTTACTGCAATTAAACTCTGTATTTAATATCTTTTAAAAATAAAACACCGATCCAAATGGATCGGTGTTTTTTCACATTACATCTTCTTATTCTTTAGTAAAGAAGCACCAGCAATTTCAGGATGCGTCATTTCGAATGGATCTAAAATAATATCCAATTCTTCTTCTGTCAGTACACCATGTTCTAAACATAACTCCCTAACAGATTTTCCTGTTTCAATTGCTTCACGCGCAATACGAGATGCTGCTTCATAACCAATATGAGGGTTAACTGCCGTAATAATTCCAACACTCTTCTCTACATATTGCTTCAGCAATTCTTCATTTGCTGTAATTCCTTTAATACAATATTCACAGAATACACGGAATCCGTTATTCATAATACTAATAGATTGAATTAAATTAAACACGAGTACAGGCTCCATTACGTTTAACTCTAATTGTCCTGCTTCTGATGCTAAGCAAATTGTATGATCATTACCAATTACTTGGAAAGCAACTTGATTAATTACTTCTGCCATAACAGGATTTACTTTCCCTGGCATAATAGATGAACCTGGTTGACGAGCTGGTAATTGAATTTCCGCCAATCCAACACGTGGACCAGATGCCATAATACGAAGGTCATTCGCAATTTTAGACATATTCATCATACATACTTTTAATGCTGCAGATACTTCTGTGTATGCGTCTGTGTTTTGCGTTGCATCAACTAAATGCTCTGCACCAACAAGTGGGAATCCGCTAAATGTTCGCAAGTGTTTAACCACTTGTTCAATGTACATAGGGTTTGCATTTAATCCCGTCCCAACAGCTGTCGCCCCCATGTTCACTTCATATAAATGTTGGCGAGACTGTTTAATTCTTTTTATATCACGCTCAAGCACGCGGCTATACGCTTCAAATTCTTGTCCAAGACGAATCGGAACAGCATCTTGTAAATGTGTACGTCCCATTTTAATGACGTGATCAAACTCTTTTGCTTTTGCACGGAAAGCAGCATGAAGTTCTTCCATTGTAATAAGAAGTTCTTCTAACATCATAAGAGTTGCAATATGAATTCCTGTTGGAAACGCATCATTCGTGGATTGAGCCATGTTCACATGCGTGTTTGGACTAATTTTTGCATACTCACCTTTTTCATATCCCATACGTTCTAACGCTCGATTCGCGATTACTTCATTTGTATTCATATTAATAGAAGTTCCAGCACCGCCTTGGATCGGATCTACGATAAATTGATCATGGAATTTTCCATCAACAATTTCTTGCGCTGCTTCTGCAATTTCATGTCCAATGTCTTTCGCTAAGTAACCAGTATCCATATTTGCAAGTGCCGCCGCTTTTTTCACAATTGCCATTGCCGTAATGAGTGACGGATGAATGCGATATCCTGTAATCGGGAAGTTTTCAACAGCACGTAATGTTTGTACACCATAATAAGCTACACTCGGTACTTCCTTTTCACCTAAAAAATCTTTTTCTATACGTATATCCTTCGTTGCTATCATTTTCATCACCTATGCTTTTCATTCTAAATCCTTATCTAAAAAATTCGCCATCTAAAAATACGAGTATCATTCAGAAAAATTTTTCAGTATCCACCTTCACTATATAGCACCTCTTTTGAAAGCGCAAACATTTATTTTTCTATATATACCTTTTATAAAGTGAAACCTTAATCAGTGGGAATTTTGTTCATCCCCCACCTAATTTCTTCGCTTTCGCTAAATTTTGAGTTGGGGGGCTTACTGCCCACAAATAGCGGGATAACAATTTATAGAAAATCATTCTTCTACCTTCTTTATTTCCACTCGTTTAATTTGATGCATATCCTTTTCGAGAACTTTAAAAGAAAAGCCGTGTTTTTCAATAACATCTCCTTCAGCAATGATTTGTTTTTGTACCATAATCCAGCCACCAATTGTATCTACATCATCAGCGATTAAGTGTATGCCAAATAAGTCATTTACTTCACTAATAAGCACTTTTCCCTCTACGATTTTACACCCTTCACTTATATGCTCTATAGGCGGATGCTCGTCTTCATCGTATTCATCTCGGATTTCTCCAACAATTTCTTCTAAAATATCTTCTAATGTAACAATCCCTGCTGTACCACCATATTCATCATATAATACAGCTAATGGGATTCGTTTTCTCTGCATTTGTAATAGCAAATCATGTATAGGAATATTTTCTAGTACTTCAATAACTGGCCTTGTATACGTTATAATCGAGCACTCCTCATCTCGATTACCATCCATATAACGAATAAATAAATCCTTTACATTAACCATCCCAACAATTTCATCTTTATCTTCCCCAAATACGGGATACCTCGTATATTTTTCTTGTGCGATTATTTTAATATGTGTTTCAAATGATTCGTCCTCATATAAACCTACAATTTCCGTACGAGGCACCATAATTTCCTTTGCGACTCTATTATCAAATTCAAAAATATTATTTACATATTTAAATTCCCTTTGATTAATCTCTCCACTCTCATAACTCTCAGATAAGATTAATCGTAATTCTTCCTCCGAATGAGCTACTTCATGTTCAGAAGCCGGATGTAATCCGAATAAACCAGTTACAAGCCTTGCTGAACCATTTAAAGCCCAAATGAACGGATACATTACTCGGTAAAAGTAAATAATTGGCTTCGATAATAATAAGCTAACTTGCTCTGCCCTTTGTATAGCGAGCGTCTTCGGAGCAAGTTCACCAATGACAACATGTAAAAACGTAATCACTGCAAAGGCAATAATAAACGAAACTGTACTTGCAATTGCAGGAGATAAGTGTAGTTTTAAAAATAACGGCTCGAGTAAATGTTTTATAGTCGGCTCGCCTAACCACCCAAGCCCTAAAGCAGTAATTGTAATACCTAACTGACATGCTGATAAATATTCATCTAAATTCGAAGTTACTTTTTTTGCTGCCAATGCTCCTCGTCGTTTTTCACTAACGAGTTGATCAATACGACTGCTACGCACCTTAATAATTGCAAACTCAACAGCTACAAAAAAACCTGTTAATGCAATAAGAATGACTACCATCAGTAATTTTAAAATATCCACATATACCCTTTAGCTTTCTTAGCTAAAGTTACACCTCCTTTAAAAAAGAAGTTTCACTTTAGTTTCTTCATTTACGCAAAAGCAACCCTATATAAAATTCACCAATTTCAAACCTCATACAATTCTAAAGGTAGTCCATCAGGGTCCTGGAAAAAGACGAATTTTTTTCCGGTTATTTCATCCATACGTATCGATTCAGTCTCTACACCACATTCATTTAAATGTTTCACAGCTTCTCCTATATTTGTAACAGCAAATGCTAAGTGTCTAAGTCCAGCCGCTTCCGGGAAACTTGGGCGCTCAGGCGGACTTGGAAATGAAAATAATTCAATTTGATACTCTTCCCCTACACATAAATCTAACTTATAAGAATCTCGTTCCTTTCTATATACTTCATTTATCGCTTTAAAACCTAATATCCGAGTATAAAAATCCTTTGACGTTTCATAATTTGAACAAATAATTGCAACGTGGTGCACTCTACATATATTCATGTTCTCTCTATTCCTTTCTTTACCAAAGATGCATATTCTCCCTTGAAATGAAAAACATATATAGCAGAATATCTCTTTTAGGGGGCTTACTATGAAATTTATTACTTTTTTCGTGGGACTTATCGTTGTTTTCTTCCTTGCTTATATTGCTAGCAACAATAAGAAACATATTAAATTTAAACCAATTTTCATCATGCTTATTATACAGTTAATTTTAACCTATTTATTATTAAATACAGAAATCGGTCTCATACTTATTCGGGTCATTTCCAGTCTGTTTACAAAGCTACTCGAGTATGCCGCTGATGGTATAAACTTCGTATTTGGGGGGCTTGCCAATAAAGGTGAAATGCCATTTTTCCTTACTGTATTATTACCAATTGTCTTCATTTCTGTCTTAATTGGCATACTACAACATTTCAAAATACTACCATTTTTCATTCATTGGATCGGTTACTTCCTTAGTAAAATAAATGGTCTTGGGAAATTAGAATCTTACAACGCTATCGCCTCTGCCATTGTCGGCCAATCTGAAGTATTTATTACGGTAAAAAAACAATTAGCTCAAATTCCAAAACACCGCCTTTATACACTTTGCGCTTCTGCCATGTCAACCGTATCTATGTCTATCGTAGGTGCCTATATGACAATGATCGAGCCTAAATATGTAGTAACCGCACTCGTTCTCAATTTATTTAGCGGGTTTATTATCGTACTCATCATTAATCCTTACGACGTTAAAGATGACGAAGATATTTTAGAAATTAAAGGCGAAAAACAAAGCTTTTTTGAAATGCTTGGAGAATACATTCTAGATGGTTTTCGCGTAGCTATTGTTGTCGGCGCTATGCTCATCGGATTCGTCGCATTAATGAGTTGCATAAATGACCTATTCCTCATTATATTCGGCATTACTTTCCAGCAATTAATTGGGTACGTCTTTGCGCCTATTGCATTCCTTATCGGTGTACCAAGTTCTGAAATTGTCACAGCTGGTAGCATTATGGCAACAAAGCTTGTGACGAATGAATTTGTAGCGATGATGGACCTTAGTAAAATTTCTAATAGTCTTTCTCCCCGTACAGTTGGTATTATTTCTGTTTTCCTCGTTTCTTTTGCCAACTTTTCTTCTATCGGCATTATTTCAGGTGCGGTAAAAGGATTAAACGAAGAACAAGGAAACGTCGTTGCCAGATTTGGCCTTAAATTACTATACGGAGCTACTCTCGTTAGCATTTTATCTGCAATTATCGTAAGCATTATGTTGTAATCAGGTAAAATTTTATCATTTTCTTATCCCTATCTTTTGTATACAATAACGAATAGATGTCTTTATAAATAATCAAGACATCTATTTTTTATACATGTACAATCGCTTTTATTTAGCGTACAATATTTTTTATGTGTTTGAATGCGCTTCTAGATGTATACACTTTGATAGCTTTAAAGGAGAAAAAATGATGAAATCCGATATGAACAAAGATACTCGAGCCAAAAAAGGACGCTCAAAGAAAAAACGACTCCTTTGGTTCCTTCTTATTCCATTACTGATTATAGCACTTGGAGCAGGAGGCTATTCCTTCCATATATACAGTAAAGCAAAGTCTGTATTAAATAATGCTTATTCTGAACTGGGCCGCGGGGACAAATCCAGCAAGCGTGAAAAAGCCGTGAAACCTATGACTGACAACATTTCCGTACTTATTATGGGTGTTGATGAAAGTGAGATTAGGGATAAGAATTACGGAAAAGCAACTCGCACGGATGCTCTATTACTTGCAACAATTAATAAAAACGACAAATCTGTTAAACTTGTCAGTATTCCACGTGACTCACGTGTCTTCATTAAATCACGTGATAAATACGATAAAATTACACACGCGCACGTATTCGGTGGTGTAGACAGCACGATTGATACCGTAGAGAACTTTTTAGATGTTCCAGTTGATTACTATGTAAAATTCAACTTTAAATCATTTATTAAAATTGTCGACTCCCTTGGTGGTATTACTGTCGATGTTCCGGTTGAGTTTACGGAACAAAATAGTAAAGACGAAGCAGATGCCATTCATCTGAAAAAAGGACGTCAACATTTAAATGGAGAAGAAGCATTAGCACTAGCTAGAACTCGTCATATCGACAGTGATTATATGCGCGGTCAACGACAACAACTTGTTTTAGAAGCCATTGCTCAAAAAGCATTATCGCTTAATTCCATTAATAAAATCGGTGGTCTACTAGACGCTGTTGATAAAGACTTAAAAACAAATTTAACTTTTGACGATATGATGACCATTGCCAAGAATTCAATGGATTCTAATTTAAAAATGGACAAAATGCAAGTAGAAGGTACTGATAAATATATAGACGGTATTTATTATTACGTTCCAAACGAAAAAAGCGTCAATAACATTTCGACAACATTACAAGAACATCTCGGTGTTACGAATAAAAATGAACATAAAAAATTATAATAAAAAGGCTGCTAGATCTTTCTAGACAGCCTTTTTATTATAATTTTCAACATATTTCTCGTGCATATTGTGACAAAAAGAGACAATTATTACAACAGTGTAACATTTTTTATAAAAACATTACACACATAGTGGAAATAATAGTATACTAGTACGTACATAATGTTATTTTCATCATTTTTATACAAAAAATGTAATACATATATTTATACAAAAATTTCTGGGGGGAAATAAATGAAGCTAAGTAAAATACTGATTGGTTCTGCAATTACTGGAGGCATATTACTTTGTGTAGGCGGTGTTGGTGGATATAAATATGTATCCAAACTAAATAATCAATTAGATACTACTGCATTACCAAATACTACATTTGAAGGTATTTCTCTCGATGGAAAAAACAAAAAAGATATTCAAGCAATTATTAATCAAAAGGTAACTGAATTAGATCAAAAATCTCTTACGTACATATTCCAAAATGATAAACAAACGTACACATGGAAAGATTTAGGGATAAATTATAAGGAAAAAGATATTATCGACAAAATCTTTAAAGAACAAGAGGGAAATGCAATGAATCGTTACAAAATGCGGAAGCAGGCTGAAAACGGTGAATTAAAACGTGATTATAAATTAACAGCTCAATTAAATACAACTGCTTATGAAAGCTTTATGAAAGATAAATATAATGACACACTAAAAAATCCTGTTAATGCAGAATTAAATGTTGAAGGCTCTACAGTAAATATTAGCCAAAGTCAAAACGGAGAAAAAATTGATAAAGGAAAGTTAACTGATTTAACGAAACAGGCCATTACTTCTGGCACATCCGACGTTACGTTACCAGTTACACTCTTAAAACCTGAGCGTTCTACAGAAGATATACAGAAAATGGGGATTAAAGAAGTAATAGCTGAATATTCAACTCCAATGGCTGGTCGTAATGGAAACCAGTCCTATAACGTAAATAAGTCAGCTAATACTTTAAGTGGAGTTATTGTCGCACCTGATGAAACGTTTAGTTTTAATGGCCGCGTTGGCGTAACGGATGCTGCACATGGTTATAAATCCGCAGCAGTATTTTCAGAAGGTAAAGTTATACAAAGTGCAGGTGGAGGTGTTTGCCAAGTTAGTAGTACTTTATATAGCGCCGCTTTAAGGGCAGATTTAGGAATTGTTTCTCGAAGCAATCATTCTATGCCTGTAAATTATTTACCACTTGGGCAAGATGCAGCAGTGGCAGATTATGGTCCAGATTTAAAATTCAAAAACAATACAGGCAATCATATTTATATTCAAGCATTTTCAAATGGAGGCAGTATTACTACTCGTATTTTCGGTACCAATACTGGTAAAAATGTTGAAGTTTCTTCTCAAGTAATTAGTAGAGCTAATGACAAAATAACAGCGGTAACATATAAAAAAGTAACACAAAACGGTGAAGTAATCTCAAATGGACAAATTTCAAAAAGCGTATATAAAAGCGCTCCAAAACAATGAGGTGCTAATAAACAGGTAAATTTCCAAAAAGAAAAAGGCGTGATTTAGTCACGCCTTTTTCTTTTGCAATAATAGTAAAAAAGCTTCAAGATGGTCTTTCGTTTCTTCTAAAGACCACATGCGATTTCCTTGCTTCGCAGCTAATACGCACGCCTCTTCCCAAGCATTCTTTTTCTTCATATATAATAATTCATCGCGTAATTTCAAAACAATTTCTTCATCCTCTTGCTCTATAAACTCTTCCATCACGCCTACTATTTCATCTTCATGAACACTTAACGTACAGTACGATTTAAGAAAGTATTGTAATGTCGTATACATATGTACTCCCCCTTCTTATTTGTCAGATGGATAAGAAGTAATGATCTTATATCCTAAATCTCCTGACTTATCTCTCGCCAAAACAGTAACAGTTTTTACTAGCTTGTCTTTTACATTCATATTTTTCTTTATTACCGTTTTTCCAACCGGGAATGAATGAGTTGTATTTAATACGAGACGAGCCTCTTTAGAATTTTTTAACCAATCTTGAATTTTCTTATCATGCTGCTTCAAACTATCTTTTACAGCTTTCGTCGCTGTTTCCTTATCATAGTATGTACTTGCCGCTGATACTTTATCTGTCTTCAAGCGATTCTTCAAATCCTCTTCTGATTTCCCTACATGTCTTTCAATCGTATGACCATTTTTAGGTGGCCCTTCCATTTCATCTAAAATATTATCACTAATTTTTTCTACTGATGTCGATTGATTTCCTGTTTGTTTCTCTGTTTTTTGTTCTTTTCCTGCACATCCACTTAAGATCAGCATGAATGCCATTAAACCACTCAAGAAAAGACTACTTATTCGTTTCATCATATCACCTCTTCCATGATTATTATCGTAACTTCACTAAAAGTCAATTTCACATAGAAAAAACATATACATTTTTAAAATTCCACGTCTATTTTTCCATATTACCACCCTAATTTCATAAAACTACTATTTCGGCCTTACCTGTAATATACCCCTATATTTTTTCGATTATTTCCCGAATAAAATCACCTCTTAAAACATCGAATAAACCCTTTAAACTCAAGGTTTATTCGATGTTTTTTAAATCGTAAAAATATACCCCTGTTTTTACATACCCAATACCCTTATAAGGTATATAGATGGTGTTTTATCAACGTTTTCCTACATTATGTAAATTTGCACTTGCCTACACAATAGAAATATGGTGTAATGCAAAAAAAGATAAAGGATTTTAAACAATGGCTGAAACAATTCAAAACTTCTTAACAGACTATTATTCAATCGCAATTCCACTTAGTATCTTAATCAACATCATCATCAGTCTTTTAGGTTTTATCCCTAGCATTTTTTTAACCGCCATTAACATACAGCTCTTTGGCGTAGTAAACGGTACAATCATTTCGATCATAGGTGAGGCCTTAGGGGCTATTATCTCGTTTTATATTTATCGTCTAGGCCTTCAAAAGTTCACTCACGATAAAGTAAATAAGTATCCTAAGGTAGAACGCCTTCTTTACGTAGAAGGTCGAGAGGCCTTTCTACTCGTCCTATCTTTTCGTTTTATTCCATTTATTCCGTCCAGTATCGTGACTTTATTTGCGGCTCTAGGCAAAATGTCATTACTATCCTTCAGTATTGCCAGTACAATAGGTAAAATACCGTCCTTATTGATTGAAGTATATTCTGCATACCATGTCATGAATGGTACAAATGAAGCGAAGTGGATTGTAACAATCGCGGGTTGTATCGGATTGTATTATTTGTGGAAAAAATGGAGAAAAAAATAAAGAAGGAGCATAGGCTCCTTCTTTATTTTTGAGGTATTTTATTAATAGCTATCTCTTACAGCCTTAGTTTATACCAACAGCACTAAATGATTGCTTAACTGCTGCTACTTCCGCAGAAGTCGCACCATATAAATCAGCTGCAGCTTGTACTGCACCAGCACGAGCTTGGCTAAATGTAGTAGATTGAGTGAAATATTGCGTGTTTGCACGGTAATAAATTGCACCTAGCTTGTCTTTACCGATACCAGTTACAGTTACACCAGAATGCGTACCGCCATTCGCTAATAAATAAGCTTGTTTGTTAATGATACCACTGTTCGTATGAACTCCACCGTTATCACTTGAACCAGTGTAACGCTTAGAGTAATGGTCTGGGTCACCATATTTCGCTGGATCACTCATAGAGCGAAGTGCATCTCCCGCTTTTCCAGGCGTGTAAATGTCTTCACCAATCTCCCAATCTGGATTACGATTATCATAGAATTCTACTAAAGTACCAAAGATATCAGAAATTGCTTCATTTAGCGCTCCTGATTCGTTTTGATAAATTAAATTCGAGCTATTTTCCGTAACCGCATGCGTTAATTCGTGACCAATTACATCAATACCACCAGATAATGAAGTGAATGTTACACCATCACCATCTCCGTATACCATTTGTGAGCCGTTCCAGAATGCATTATTATACTTACTTCCATAATGCACAGTCGATTTTAACGGCGCTCCTGCATCATTAATAGAGTTTCTATTAAATGTAGCTTTATAATAATCATATGTTCTACCTGCATAGTAATGAGCATCTACTGCCGCTGCATCATACGCTGCATTGAAAACATTATCTGCATCTGCCCATAATGTTCCTGGTAATGTTGAACGGTTTTTCGCATCATATGTGAAAATCGTTGCTCCGCGCGTATTGTCTTGTAAGTAGTAAGATGATCCAGATAATGTTGTATTAAGCGACTTCGTATCTCCTAATACACCTTTACCAGTTCCTACTTTATTTGTTCCTGTTACAGGCTTTATCACCGCTTTTGCATCCTGCTTAGGAGCATCTTGTTTAACTGGAGACTTATCATCATTCGTCACATGATCAATCGTATTAAATTTATTTAACACTTTACCGCTGTCTGCTTCAATGAAATAGTAGTAATTTCCTGGACTTGGATCTAAGAAGTTCAAGTTTACAACGTATGCATATGTTGTTTCTTCACCGTTTTGATATACATATAAGTCCGCTTTTGGTTCTACCTCATATTTCGGTGTTACACCTAAATCTTGCTGTGCGATTTCAATTGCCTTTGCGCCTTCAATCTTATTTTTATTTTTCAGCTTGTCCTTTTTGTCTAAATCAGGCGCAACTGTTCCAGACAATACTTTTAAAGAGCCATCTTTACTTACATGAGCTACTTGAGTAGACCCCCATACAGGTACTCCTTCGTAAACTTGTTGCAAACGTACTACTGTTGAATCAGTTACAGCATCTTTCTTCACTTGTTTCACTTTGAAAGAATCTTGCGCACTCTTTTCCCCTAGCTTGTAATCACCTTTTGCTGCGTTTAAGTAATCAAACACAACAGATTCTGCTTTCTTGCCAGTCGCTCCAGTTAAATCACCAGAAATAAACTCAGGTGACTGCACCGTCTCATTGTACTTCTTCGTAGAGAGCACATTTTTAGAATCCGCAAATGCAGAGCCTGTCCCTCCAAACGTTGTAACTGCCATTCCTGTCGCTAACACTAATGCTAAACTCTTCTTTTTCATATAACCTTCCCCCTAATAAAAAATTTTTGTGAAAAAGAGTAGTTTTATCGTAGCACTATGTTTCCACTATTAATATACTAAAAATTCAATTAATTATTTTCTCAAGTTTTGTAGATTTTTGGGGGAAAAATATTGAGAAACCCCTTTCCGGTTGGAAAGGGGTTTCTATTACGATTCATTTGTTTCAACTATTTGTGTTCCTTGCGTTAAAACATCCGGTCTCGACGAATACTGTGCAATAAACTGCGTCAAAAATACAACTCCAACAACAAGTCCTAAAAACATCACTTTTTTCATATTATTTCTCCTCTCCTTTTTCCAATAACGAAATCGTTTCTTTATAGTAACGACTACTCTCTTCGAAATTACGGATCTCCTCGAAATAATTCGCAATTTCTAAATATACTTGCTTTAAATACACTAAATTACCTTCACTTTTAAAAAATGGTATAGCCTCTAATTCTAGAAATTTCTTATATTCATCCGATGTACGGAAATATTTATATTGTAAAATAATTAGTAAATATAATACCCTTTTATACTTTTCGTGTCGCTGAGCAATAGAGATACCTTTTTCTATCCACTGGTTCGCCTCATCCATTTGTTTTAAATGAATACACTGTAACGCTGTATGATATAAAGTATCTAAGTAATTATCATCTTCATGTTGATGATATTGCAAACTTTTTAAATAAAATTCTTTAGCCTTTTCATATTGTTTTTGGTTACCATAGACTTCGGCAATATTACTTAAAGCTATACTCATAATTACCTCATTTTCAGAAAACGAACTTGCTTCACGTAAAATGCTATTGTACATATCCAAAGCCTCTTTGTACTGCCCTTGTCTTACAAAACAAATCGCTATAATAAATTGACAGTTTATCACATTACGGAATTTATATTCACTACGGAATCCCTCTATTGCAATGTTAGCGAAATGCATAGCTTTATAGGGATTTTCTAAGTGACTATATGCCAATGCTAAATTATAGTAAATACCATTCTCATGATAATTTAGCTCTTTCGCCATTTTTTCTGTTTCAATTAAACTCTCTAATCCTATCTTCCATTTGTTTTGTAAACAATTTAGCAATGAAACATTATATGTGAATAACATTTTCTGGAACTTAGATAATTTTTTATACCCTTTTTTTAATTTATTTAAGCTTTCCACTCCGTTGTCAATATCACGCTTAATCATAAGATAACGTACATATAGTAACTCATAATAATTCATAATTTCAAAATCCGTTACTTGCCCCATTTGTTCTTGTAAATCAGCATATATTTGTTCAATTCGTTCTCTTTCTAGATGGACGATAGCTTTATGCCAATCCTCCAGCTTCCCCTTCACATCTTCTTCTACATCTCTCAAATCCGTCACGGCAATTTCTAATCTTGTGCAGAGCAATTGTAGAATCTCTTCTGATGCTTCGATCTTTCCATTTTCGATCTTACTTAAGTATGAGACAGAACAAATGCCCTGACATAATTCTTCTTGTGTCATTTTTTGCTGTAGCCGTTTATAAAAGACTTGTTTGCCTATTTTTTCTAATGTTTGTTGCATTGTCCTCCTCCATTCTCATTACCCCCATTACTCTAATAATACATAAAATCTTGAGAAATATAAATTGATAAATGTTAATTTTCTAAAAAATATGCAATATTTCATTTTTTTCTTTCTTGACTATACTTTCATATCCATTCTTTGCTACGAACGATGAAAAATTGGTATACTATAACCAAATTATGGAGGTGTTTTCGCGATGACTTATTATAAAGACGATAGCTATGCCTTACATACAGATTTATATCAAATTAATATGGCTTATACATATTGGAAAGATGGTATTCACAATCGCCGCTCAGTGTTTGATTTATACTTTCGAAAGCTTCCATTTGAGAACGGTTATGCTGTTTTTGCTGGTCTTGAAAAGATTGTAGAGTACATAGAAAACTTCAGCTTTACCGAAAGCGATATCGCTTATTTAGCAGAATTACAATTTGAAGAAGAATTCCTTCAGTACTTACAAAATATGAAATTCACTGGGACGATTCGAAGTATGCAAGAAGGTGAAGTTGTATTTAATAACGAGCCTTTATTACGCGTTGATGCACCGCTCGGCGAAGCACAAATTATTGAAACTGCCCTGTTAAACATTGTGAATTACCAAACATTAATTGCAACAAAAGCTGCTCGTATGAAGCATGCTGCAAATAATGATGAACTTTTAGAATTCGGTACAAGACGTGCTCACGAGTTTGACGCTGCTCTTTGGGGCACACGCGCTGCCTTTATTGGTGGTTTCTCATCTACGAGTAACGTTCGTGCTGGAAAACGCTTCGGGATACCTGTAGCCGGCACACACGCTCACTCTTTCGTTCAAGCTTATCGCGATGAATATGTCGCGTTTAAGAAATACGCTGAAACTCATAAAAAATGTGTCTTTCTCGTTGATACATACGACACTTTAAAATCAGGTGTTCCAAATGCGATTCGCGTCGCGAAAGAGTTTGGAGATCGTATCGATTTTTATGGCATTCGCCTTGATAGTGGTGATATGGCTTATTTATCTAAAAAAGCAAGAAAACTACTAGATGAAGCTGGGTTTACACATACAAAAATTATTGCTTCTAGCGATTTAGATGAATACACAATTATGCATTTGAAATCTCAAGGAGCAAAAATTGATGTATGGGGCGTTGGAACAAAACTGATTACATCCTTTGAGCAACCGGCATTAGGGGCTGTTTATAAACTAGTTGCGATTGAAGATACTGATGGAAAGTTAAATGATACGATTAAAATTTCATCTAACCCTGAAAAAATTACAACTCCAGGACTGAAACGAATTTATCGTATTATCAATCGAGTTAATGATCATGCAGAAGGCGATTATATTGCATTAGATTCTGAAGAACCTGGAAAAGAAGAACGCTTAAAAATGTTTCACCCTGTTCACACGTATATAAGTAAATTTGTAACAAACTTTGAAGCTCGTGAACTGCATAAAGACATTTTCGTTAACGGCGAAAGAACATATGAACTACCAGGTATATTAGATATTCAAAAATATAATGAACAGAGTCTCGCGCTATTTTGGGAAGAGTATATGCGAACTTTAAATCCCGAAGAGTACCCTGTCGATTTAAGTCAAGAATGTTGGGATCATAAAATGAATTACATTCAAACTGTTCGAGAACAAGTTGAAAAAAATATACAAAAATAAAGTGAAACTTTAATCAGCCCTCACCAATCGGACTTTTATGGGCAGTAAAGCTTGAAAAAACAGAGAAGCTTCTCCTTCTCTGTTTTTTCAATACGATATGTACCTTTGTGAAAAATATATTAAAATAGTAAGACAAATATTTTTTATTTGTAAATTTTAATATTACGTTATTTATTTATAAAATAATATTTGCTATTATTTTATTGAGTCAATTTCAACAAAATAACCTAAAAAAGAGGACGCATGTTGCGTCCTCTTTTTTATAAATCTTTCACTCGTAGTACACGCATTGCATTTAACACTGCAAGTAGTGTCACACCAACATCTGAGAAGACAGCTTCCCACATTGTTGCGATACCGAAAGCACCAAGTAATAAAACTAATCCTTTTACCCCTAATGCAAAGATAATATTCTGCCATACAATGCGTCGTGTACGTTTTGCGATGTGTAAGGCTGTTGCAATTTTTGAAGGCTCATCAGTCATAATAACGATGTCTGCCGCCTCAATCGCTGCATCTGATCCTAAACCACCCATCGCAATACCAACATCTGCTCTTGCTAATACCGGTGTGTCATTAATACCATCACCAACGAAAGCAACTTTTTCTTTTCCGTTCTTCGCCGCATCAATTTTTTCAATCTCTTCTACTTTTTGTTGCGGTAATAGTTCTGCGTGAACTTCATCTAAACCTAATTCCTTACCGACAGCTTCACCAACTGCTTTTGCATCACCAGTTAACATGACTGTCTTCTTAATACCTAGTTCTTTTAATTTTTGAATTGCTTGTTTTGAATCTTCTTTTACCTCATCAGAGATAACGATATAACCTGCATATTCTCCATCTACAGCAACGTGAACTAATGTACCTACCGTTTCTGGTTGCTTAAATGTAATGTTTTCTTTTTGCATTAATTTAGCATTACCTGCAAAAATTTCTTTTCCTTGTACTTTTACGACTGTACCGTGACCAGAAATTTCGTTATAATCATCGATTATTTTTTCATCAATTGATTTTCCATATGCCTTTCGAATCGATTGTGCAATTGGATGATTAGAATACACTTCAGCAAATGCTGCATACTCTAATAATTCTTCATTTTTTATGCCTTCGCTTGGTTCCATTTTTGTAACTTTGAAGACACCTTTTGTTAATGTTCCCGTTTTATCAAAAACAATATATTTCACATCATTTAAAGCTTCTAAATAGTTACTTCCTTTTATTAATACACCACTTTTAGATGCACCACCAATCCCTCCAAAGAATCCAAGAGGAATAGATACAACTAACGCACATGGACAAGAGATTACTAAGAACACTAAAGCTCTATAAATCCATTCTGAGAATGTAGCTCCTTCTAAAATAAGTGGTGGAATAAATGCCATGATCGCTGCTGTAATAACTACAACTGGAGTATAGTAACGCGCGAATTTCGTAATAAAGTTTTCTGTTGGCGCTTTTTTACTGCTTGCATTTTGAACTAAATCTAAAATTTTTGATACAGTTGATTCACCAAATTCTTTTGTAACTTCAATTGTTAATACACCATTTTGGTTCACAAAACCACTTAATACGTCATTTCCAACTTCGACTTCACGTGGTACAGATTCACCAGTCAACGCTGAAGTATCTACCATTGATGTTCCTTCAACTACTTTTCCGTCTAATGGTACTTTCTCACCAGGCTTCACGATAATATAATCGCCGATTCGTACATCTTCTGGTGATACTTGTTTCGTTTCATTTCCAACCTTCACATTCGCATAATCAGGACGGATATCCATTAATGAAGTAATTGATTTTCGGGAGCGATTGACCGCAATACTTTGGAATAGTTCCCCCACTTGATAGAATAGCATTACCGCAACAGCTTCTGAATATTGTTGAATCGCAAAAGCTCCTAGTGTTGCAATTGCCATTAAGAAGTTCTCATCGAACACTTGGCCGCGAGTTATGTTTCTTACCGCTCTCCAAACAATATCTCCACCTATTAATAAATACGCAACGACGAATAACGGAATTGTTATCATTTGTGGTAAGCCAGCTAATGCAGCAATTGCTGTCAAAACTCCGCCGACCACTAATCGTCCTACCATCTTTTTCACATTTGCTTCACCATGGTCGTGACTATGTCCGTGGTCATGACCACCTTTTTCTTCACGAACAACTTTCACATCTGGTTCTAACTTTTGAACAACATTCGTTATATTTGCTACAGTCGCTTCTAATTCTCTTTTATTCGCTACTTCAACTCTTAATTTCTTTGATACGAAATCAACAGTTGCTTCTGAAACGGTCGGCATTTCTTTCACTTTATTTTCGATTTTCATCGCACAGTTTGCACAATCTAAACCTTCTAATATAAACACTTCTTTTGCTACTTTTGTATTTTTTTCTTCTTGTACTTTAATATGCGGTTCTAATTTTGTAACGAGTTGCTTTGCTTCTGTAACAACTTCGCTTTCTTTATTTTGTGCTGTTTCTAAAACCATTGTTTTTGTCGCGAAATTTACAGAGCAAGAATTTACTCCTTCTATATTCCCAACGCCTTTTTCAATTTTCATTGCACAGTTCGCACAATCTAAACCTTCTAACACCAGTTTCTTTTTCACTAATGCTTCAGCCATCGTTCTCCCTCCTCGCGTTCTTTTTATTCTTCCTCGTTTACGTGTTCAAACGCTTGCTCGAAGATATGAATTACGTGCTGATCAGCTAACGAATAATAAACGACCTTGCCTTCTTTACGATTCTTTACAAGTTTCGCTTGCTTTAACACACGAAGCTGATGTGAAATAGATGATTGTGTCATTCCTAATAAATACGCTAAATCACAAACACACATTTCAGCTTCAAATAACGCATGTAATATTCTCGTACGTGTACGATCACCTAATACTTTAAATAATTCTGCTACTTTACTTAAACTTTCATCAGTTGGAATTGTTTGTTTTACTTGATCAACAACTTCTTCATGAATTACTGTTTGAGAACATGTCTCTTGTGGTGTTTCTACTTTATTTCCAGCCATTATAGCTCACCTCTTCATTTGAACATATGAACAATCGTTCATATATCTTATACTCTTATTATATGAGCGCCTATTCATATGTGTCAATGAAATCTCATACATTTTTTTGAACATTTCGTTCACATTTAAAAAGGTCTATCCATATTTTCCGCATCCATTACATTCTCATACAAAAAAAGATGTACATTTTGCACAAAAGAAAAAAGCCTTGCGCGTTCCCTAGACGCACAAGGCTTACTTATACTTATATCCCTTTTAATTAGCTGTTAATTAGCTTGTTCTAAATTATCCTGCGAACTTCCATCGTCTTTTAAATGACTATGCTTTTTCGAATAAACAAAGTATACAACCACTCCGATTGCTAACCAAACACCGAAGTATATCCATGTTTTTAATGGTAAATTTACCATTAGGAATAGACAACATGCAACTGAAATAATCGGTAAAATCGGTACAAGTGGTACCATAAATCCACGTTGTAATTTCGGATGCGTTTTACGAAGAATGATAACAGTTACACCAACCATGGCGAATGTTAATAACGCTCCAATATTCGCTAAATTCGACAATTCTTTTAAATCGATAAATCCAGCAATTAAAGCACTACCAATTCCTGTTAACCAAACTGAAAATGTTGGCGCTTCAGTCTTCTTGTTAATTTTCGCGAAAGATTTTGGCAATAGACCGTCACGGCTCATTGCGAAGAATACACGAGTTGTTGCATAAATGTAAGCGAAAATTACAGCCATAATACCGATTACAGCTCCAATAGCAATTACACCAGCCACTTTATCTTGTCCTACAACTTCTAACACATATGCCATAGCTTCAGGTACATCTAATTCCTTATAAGAAACCATACCTGTCATAACGAGACAAACTACAACATAAATGATTGTACAAATCACTAACGAAGCAATAATACCAATCGGTAGATCACGTTGTGGATTTTTTACTTCTTCAGCAGAAGTTGCTAATGCATCAAATCCTAAGAAAGCAAAGAATACTGCTGCTCCCCCTGCGAACACTCCACTTAAACCGTACGGTGCAAATGGTATCCAGTTTTCTGGTTTCACGTAAAATACACCAACTGCAATGAATAAAACAACAATACCAATTTTAATTAATACCATTATGTTATTCACACGCTTACTTTCTTTCGTACCTCGTGATAATAACCAAGTTATCACTAACGTAACGATAACTGCTGGTAAGTTTACCATACCACCTTGTGCTGGAATCGTTAGCAATGCTTTTGGAATTTCAAGTCCCAATCCACTCACTAGGTTATGGAAATAACCCGTCCATCCTCCGGCTACTGCGGCAGTCGTTACGACATATACGGATAACAATGTCCATCCCATTAAATGGGCAACAAACTCACCAATTGTTGCATACGAATATGTGTACACACTACCTGAAACCGGCAGTGTAGATGCAACTTCTGCATAACATAACGCTGCAAATCCACAAACAATCGCTGCAATCATGAATGAAAAAATAACTGCTGGACCAGCATCTCTTGCTGCTACTAATCCTGTTAATACTAGAACTCCTGTACCGATTATCGCACCAATCCCTAGCATTGTTAGGTCGAATGCCCCTAGCGTTTTCGTTAAAGTTTTACTTTTACTTTCACCTAACAATTGCGTAACGGATTTCTTTTTAAATAGGTTGGCCACGATGTATGCCCCCTTTTGCCAAGAAGAGCTAAGAGATCTTCACTCTTAGCTCTTATCATGTTGGTTTATATATTGTTCGATTTTGTTTTGTATAATGCTTCTATTAGCAAGATACTGTTTCTGCTTCTAATAATTCTTTAGCACCTTTGTATTCTACACCGTGAGCTTCTGCAACTGCTTCGAATGTTACATAGCCATCTAATGTGTTAATACCTTTTAGTAATGCAGAGTTGCCTAGGCAAGCTTCTTTGTAGCCTTTGTTTGCAATTTGTACTGCATATGGTACTGTTACGTTTGTTAATGCAAGAGTTGATGTACGTGGAACCGCACCTGGCATGTTTGCAACTGCATAATGAACAACGCCGTGTTTTTCGTAAGTTGGGTTATCATGAGTTGTAATACGGTCAGTTGTTTCGAAAATACCACCTTGGTCAATCGCGATATCTACAACAACAGAACCTGGTTCCATTGATTTAATCATTTCTTCTGTTACAAGTTTTGGCGCTTTTGCACCTGGAATTAATACTGCACCGATTACAAGATCAGACTCTTTTACAGCTTCTGCAATATTGTAAGGATTAGACATTAAAGTTTTTACTTGGTTTCCGAAAATGTCATCTAATTGACGAAGACGTTCTGCACTTAAGTCGATGATTGTTACATCCGCACCTAGTCCAACTGCAATTTTAGCAGCATTTGTACCAGCTTGTCCACCACCGATGATTGTTACTTTACCACGTTTAACCCCTGGAACACCTGCAAGTAAGATACCTTTACCGCCTTTGTTTTTCTCAAGGAATTGTGCACCAATTTGTGCAGCCATACGACCAGCTACTTCACTCATAGGTGCAAGTAATGGTAGAGAACGGTTTTCTAATTGTACTGTTTCATATGCAATCGCAACAACTTTCTTTTCGATTAACGCTTTTGTTAATTCTGGTTCTGGAGCTAAGTGTAAGTATGTGAATAAGATCAAACCTTCGCTGAAGTGTTTGTATTCGCTTTCAATTGGTTCCTTAACTTTCATAACCATTTCCATGTTCCAAGCTTCTTCAGCTGTATCAACGATTTTTGCTCCCGCTTCAACATACTGAGCATCTGTGAAACCAGATCCTAAACCTGCACCCTTTTGAATGAATACTTCGTGATTGTTACGAATTAAATGTACAACACCTGCTGGTGTCATTGCCACACGGTTTTCGTTGTTTTTAATTTCTGCTGGTACCCCAATACGCATAATGAAATGCCCCCTTATAATTAACAGAAAAAAGAAAGTCTTTTTTCTTTTTGTAATAATTAATAACTTATGTCCTTATTCTAGCATAACTTAAAAGTTATGAAAACGCTAACATATCATTTTTTTAAAGTTTATATATTTAGAATAGTGTAAATATATGGAACATTGATTCTATTAGCCTCTTCGTTACATTCCATTATCTATCACCCTATTTTCATTATACTCCTTAAAAATAAGCAGCAATCATTTATTATTCGACAATAATGTAACAATGTAAAAAACCCCAATAATGCCGTATACATATACAATTATTAATTTACACAATACTTTAGGGATATATTCTTTTCATAAAAAAACAGCTGCGGGCATCTAGCCAGCAGCTGGGTAACTTATAAATAACTTGGAAAATAAATCATCTGTTGTTTCACTAATTTTATCAAACAGATCACTTTCTTCCGCTTCTTGTTCTTTTAGCATCTTAATTGTTTCACGTGCATCTTCAGGATAATCGGTAATGATACCATCTACGTTTAGCTTATAATATCCCTTTAAACTTTCCATATCGTTTACTGTCCATACATAAATTGGCTTATTTAACTTCCTTGCTTCTTTTACTAACTTCTTATTTAACATATATTCTTCAGCTACATAAAAATCAGCTTTCACATTCTTTAAGTTAGCTCTACTTGCATACAGTATATATCCGACTTTTATATCTGGATTTGCACGCTTAAACTCTTTAATAAGTGGGTAATGTAACGTTTGAATGACACATTGCTTCTCAAATTCATTATCTTTAATCACTTTTAATACTTTGTTTACGAAATCTTTTTCGCCACCATGAAGCTTCACTTCAATATTAAGCTTGATTTTCCCCTTTGCCAGCTTAATGATTTCATCAAGTGTACTGATTTGTCCTGAAAACCCATCTTGACTAAGGGTAAGCTGTCTTAACTCATCCATCGTTAAATCTGACACATGAACATTAGCATTAGCAAGGCGTTTCAGCTTCAAATCATGTATAACTGCTAGTTCACCGTCTTTTGTTTGCAGTACATCAATTTCAGCATAATCTGCTTTCGCATCAATAGCCCCCTGCACAGCTTCTTTCGTATTCTCTACACCTTTTGAAATATAACCACGATGAGCCATAATAATTGGTTCTTTATATGTGTTTGTAATAAAGGTCACAATGAAGGCAACTACCATCCCCGCAGTAATAATTCCTACAATATATACACCAATAAATTTCCAACGATGTTTTTGGAAGAAACATTTATCTGCTTTCGTTTTTGAATAATCTAATCCTTCTTCTAATAAAACATCTTCAACCGGAACCTTTTGTAAATACAATCTTGTTAACGCCATAATGTAAAACGGCGTCATAATAAAGCTAAATAGATACAATGTACTTGTTAAGAAGACTGAAATAGTTGACTCTGCTAGCAACGCAAATGTCCCTTCTGGGTTTGTAAATTCATATACTCCCCACAGACAAAGTAAATAAATTCCTACACATAAAAGAAAGACGATTCCTACAGATATGAAAAAACCTACTAAAAAGAACAATACTTTAAAGAAGCTTTCTTTTACTAAGTTTGCGCTTTTTCGTGCTGCCGTGCGGAACGGCTTTTCCTCTAAAACAATAATAGGTAAAACAAAAATCCAACGAAGATTTAAATAGGCAACTACAGCGAAGAAAGTATAATACCCAACTTGCCCCATTGTTGTCTTAAATAGTTCACCTGTAATAAAATTAGGAATTTGAATTTCAGGAATCAATGCAGATTTATAACCCATACTTAATAGCGGTAATAGTACAACTGCATACAAAACAAATCCAGGTAAGCAATATGTAAACAGGGAAGGTAAATACGTTACTGTTTTATACAGAATTGGACGTAATCTCACCTTTTGCCTTTTATGAGCGAAGTATGAAATGATAATAAGTACTGCAAACTCTGTAAAGATAAGAAACAATGCCAATATAGATAAAATTACAATCGCCAAAATCCCGTATGGTGTTTTCAAAAATGCTAATAACTCATCATTTGTTGCATTTGCATACCCACCAAAGTACAACAACTTATTGAAAATAATACCGAAAAGTGGGATAAACACAATCGCTGCTAACAATTTATAAGCAAGTTGGAATGTTAACACATTCCAAAAAGCAAATCTAACAGTTTGAAAGGAATGTCTCATTACTCCTGGTATAGATAGTCTTTTACGGTGTTGCATATATTCCTCCACATTCTAAAACGATATTTGAGATGGATTCCATATTTCCATTTCTAATCCATCTTTTTAATAATAATATATTCCGCCTAACATGAACACTCTTATACATCCAATGAAAAAAGTGATGGCTACTTCCCATCACTTTTTTCATTTACTCTATTTTTTCTCTAGCCCTTGCCCAAATGCTTTCAAGAAGCTAAAACCGAATGTAATGGCTCTATTGATATCTGGATCTTTTAACACTTTAAAGAAATCCATCACTTTTGTTTTTTTACCATTATTTAATTCATCTGTTGCAAATTGCAATCCAGTAACTAAACTCGATGTGATTTGCTTCGTTACTTCTGGGTCAACTGTGGATAGCGCTTCTCCCGCTCCCATCATATTGTTGAGTGCATTTTTAACTGGTTCACGATTTAATTGCTCCACAGCAATTTTTGAAACATCTTCCTTCGCAGCAAGCAAACTAATCGCCGCATCTAATATCCCAGCCTTCTGCAACTGCGCTAAAAGCTGCATCGTTTCCTCTACTGCTTCACGATTATTAGATAGCTCATTGAGAAGTTCATCTGCTACTTGCTGTTTCTGTTCTTCCTCTGTTACAACTTTCTTTTTAATTAACGTAATTTCTTTCGCCACTATCTTCGCCCCCTAGTCCACAAGTGATACGTATTGTTTTCTTTGCCATTTTTGCTCGATTTCAACACCATTTTGCGGATTACGCTTTTTATCTCGCGGGTTTGAAGACGGTAACGGACGATTTCCTTTTTCACGTAATACACGCATTTTCACCATCGTTTGTTTATATGCTGGTGTACATGTATAAAGGTCTGTTGCTGTCCCAGTTAAAATATTAATCGCTTCTTCATTTATCGTTGCATGCATCGGTAAATATAGCTCTTTCCCCGTTACACGATCCGTAACAAGCGCCTGTACTTTAATTTTTCCAAATGGTGATGCTAATTCCACAAGACCACCATCTTTCACATTGCGCTCTATAGCAAGTTCAGGTGAAATTTCAACGAATACTTCAGATACTTTAGATAAAATACCAGCCGACTTATTCGTCATGTTCCCTTCATGGAAATGTTCTAGCATACGACCATTATTTAAAAGTAAATCATACTCATCTGGCGCTACAACCGGTGGCACCCATTCATCTAATGATAAACGAGCTAGTTTATCTGGGAAGTTAAATCCGTCTACATATAATAGCGGTGTATCGCTACCATCATGACTGCCCCAACATAAACTATTCCATCCTTCTAGACGGTCGTACGTTGCTTGAGAGTATAACGGTGCAAGTGATGCGATTTCGTCCATAATTTCACTTGGACTTTCATAATTCCAATCCCCGCCTAGTGCACGAGCAACTTTTTGTAAAATCCACCAATCTGGTTTGGAATCACCCAGCGGTTTCAATACTTCATATAATCTTTGAATACGGCGCTCTGTATTCGTAAACGTTCCTTCTTTTTCTAAGCTTGGTGCCGCTGGTAAAATAACATCAGCAAAACGAGCTGTTTTTGATAGGAACATATCTTGTACAACGAGGAAATCTAAATTCGATAAAATATGTTGCACATGGTTCGCATTTGAATCGACTAAAGCCATTTCTTCACCCATGACATACATACCACGTAGTTTTCCTTCTTCTGCCGCAAGTAACATTGCAATATTATTTAATCCTGGCGCTTTCGGAATAGTTGTGCCGTATGCTTTTTCAAACTTAGCACGAAGCGTATCATCTGATACTGCTTGATAACCTGGAAGCCAGTTTGGTAATGTTGCCATATCACAAGCACCTTGTACGTTATTATGCCCGCGTAATGGATATGCACCTGCACCAGGACGACGATAGTTCCCCGTAACAAGCAGTAAATTTGAAATGGCAGCAGATGTTGTACTTCCTCCTGTATTTTGCGTTACACCCATTCCCCAAAGTATACAAGTACCATCTGCTTCATATACCATACGGGCCATGTCTTTCAGATTTTCTTTTGAAATCCCTGTAATTTCTTCTGTATAATCAAGCGTATACTTTTCTAACATTTTGCTATATTCATCAAAGTTCTTCACATTTTCAGCTAAAAACTTTTTATCGTGCCAATCTTGATCAATAATATATTTCGTAATACCAGCAAGCCATACGTAATCCGTACCTTGGCGCGGATGAATAAATAAATCCGCACGCTCTGCCATTTCATGTTTACGAAGGTCTGCTACGATTAGTTTTTGCTCGTGTAATTTATGAGCACGTTTTACTCTCGTAGCAAGTACAGGATGTCCTTCTGTTGGATTCGCACCAACGATAATAACAAGGCCTGCTTCCGCTATATCTTTCACTGTTCCAGCATCCCCGCCCATACCGACAGTTTTAAATAAACCGTCTGTCGCCGGAGATTGACAATAACGAGAACAGTTGTCCACATTATTCGTTCCATATATTTGTCGAGCTAGTTTTTGCATAAGGTAATTCTCTTCATTTGTTACTTTCGAAGAAGAGATGAACCCAAATGCATCGCTGCCGTATTCAGATTTAATATGCTGCATGGAAGAAGCAACAACCTCTAATGCTTCTTCCCATGAAGCTTCAACAAACATATCTCCTTGGCGAATTAATGGCTTCGTAATTCGATCTTCACTATTTACAAAGTCCCATCCAAATTTACCTTTTACACATGTGGAAATACCATTAACCGGTGCATCTGAAACAGGTTGAACTTTTAATATATGGCGATCTTTCGTCCATACTTCGAAGGAACAACCGACACCACAAAATGTACAAACTGTTTTTGTTTTATTCACTTTCGTCTTACGCATCGCAGCCTCTACTTCTGAAACCGCTAAAATACTACTATATCCCGGCTCAACATCCTTTACAAAATCAATCATCGGATCTAACACATCTGGTTTTAATCCTGTCATAAACCCAGCTTCACCTAACATTGATTTTTCCATTAACGCATTACACGGACATACTGTTACACACTGTCCACAACTTACACAAGATGAGTCATTTATGCTTACACCATGATCCCATATAACACGTGGACGATCTAAGTTCCAGTCTATCGATATAGTTTCATTAACCTGTAAGTTTTGACATACTTCTACACACTGTCCACAAGCAATACATTGATTTGGATCATACCGATAAAACGGATGTGACATATCTACTTCACAAGCACTTACTTTCGGCTCATATGGATATTTCTGTTCTTCAATTTCCATCATATGTACGGTGTTATGGACTTTACAGTTACCATTATTGTTATCACAAACAGTACAATACAATAAATGATTCTCTAATATACGATCCATCGCCTCAGTCTGTGCCTCTTTTGCACGCTGGGACTGTCTTTCGATATGCATACCATTCTCTAATTTCGTTGAACAAGCACGCATTAACTTCCCATTTACTTCTACAATACACGTATCACAAGTTTGAATTGGATCTACTTCTGGTACATGACAAATTTGAGGATGTTCCAAATTACTCTCGTTAAATAATTGTAGTATCGTCTTTTCACCCGATGTGGAAAATTCTTTACCATCCACGGTTACACGGACTGTCTGTTCTGCCATAGTTTCCCCTCTCCTTACAACCAACTGTACAACACAATTATGAATCCGTTTTCAAAATCGCATTACTGTACATATTTTTGAAACGCTCTGCCCAAATACTTTCTTATGAAGTCGATTCTAGATGTTATAAGGTATAACTACGAAAGCTTAAAAATATCACTATTCTACAGTTCTATTATATCGTACATATACAATAATAACCAAAATAATCTGTGATCTTCTTCCTAAGAGGTGTTTTTATTTTTTCCATTGTTTTATGATAAATATGGGAGAGAAATACATAAAAAAGGGGAATTTAATATGGAGCCTACGCAAGAAACTTATACAATTGTACGCTATCAATCTGGTACATTTTCAAAACAGCTTGATGAGATTGTTACAGAATCTCCTATTACTATTAAATTGAATGGTGAAGAATATGTAACAGTCGTATGCACACCAACCTATATTGAAGATATGGTAATTGGTTTTTTAATTTCTGAGGGGATTATTTCTTCTTATAAAGATGTTGAAGAACTATGGGTGCAAAAAGATAACGGAATTGTCCATGTAATATCATCAAAAGTAAATCCGCTCTATCAAACTTTATATAATAAGCGCTACATCACTTCTTGCTGTGGAAAAGGTAGACAAGGTTTTATTTTCGTTAACGATGCAGCAAAAGCAAAAGATTTACATGATATACACGTGAAAATTACTCCTGAAGAATGTTTTTACTTAATGAATACTTTACAACAATCTTCCACTACATTTCGCCAAACCGGCGGTGTTCACAATACCGCTCTATGTGATCGAAACAATATCCTCCTATCAAGAATGGATATCGGAAGACATAATGCATTAGATAAAATATATGGCCATTGTTTGCGCAACGATATATCTGTTAAAGGAAAAATTATTGCATTTAGCGGGCGCATTTCATCCGAAATTCTACTCAAAGTTTCAAAAATCGGATGTGAAATTGTTCTATCTAAATCTGCTCCAACAAAATTAGCATTACAACTCGCTCACGATTTAGGCATTACAGTCGTAGGATTTATTAGAAATGAATCTTGTAATATTTACACCCATCCACATAGAATTGATGGCTATCAATCGAATAACTAAAATAACTCCTCGGTTGAGGAGTTATTTTAGTTATAAAAATGTAATATATTAAAGACTTGAATAGTTAATAAAGTTAATATATAATTTCATTACATATTAAAAAACAAAACATTGTAGCATATATCTTTTCATTCTTTTACAAATTAAAAGAGACTGCTAACAAAACGCATACACAATCTTATAAAAATAATGGATGTATTTTATTTGAAATCGACCAAGGAGGTTACAACTATGGAAATTCGCTTATTAACGACAGAGGACGCAGAAATATATTTAAAGGTTTGTATGGAAGGTTTAACGAAAAATCCGGAAGCTTTTAGCTCTTCTTATGAAGATGTTCTGAAACATGAGGATCCTGTAGCTGCTATGGCAAAACGATTAAGTAATCCGGATAAGTATACTCTGGGGGTCTTCAAAGATAACGATTTAATCGGCATTGCTACTTTAGAAACAAAGCCTTTCATTAAACAAGAACATAAAGCTAAAATCGGTTCCGTTTTTGTTTCTCCTAAAGCGCGTGGCCTTGGGGCAGGACGAGCTCTAGTTAAAGCAATTATTGAAAACGCCGATAAATTACATGTAGAACAACTGATGCTCGATGTTGTAGTTGGTAACGCTGGTGCCAAAAAATTATATGAATCATTAGGTTTCCAAACTTACGGCGTACAAGAGCGTTCATTAAAACATAACGGTCAATATTGGGACGAGGAACATATGGTTCTGTTCTTAAATGATTAATACTTCAATATAGTTTTTTTAAAGCATCTTCTGATTAAGGAAGATGCTTTTTTCATTACAACAATGTAATCTTCATGTCACCTTTATCGATCGTACCAAACCTTTCCATTCATTATACTAAAAGTATAAAGTAAGGCACCAATCATGAAATGAACGTATAGCATTCAATTGATATATAAAGGAGAATGTGACATGAAACAAAACAAACGAGCTATGCTTTTAATATTTACTACAGCAATTGTAACTTCTGGGTTAGCAATTTTACCTTGGTTTATTATATGAACACTCCCCCTAACAACGAAAAAAGCTTATTGCTTCTTAAGAAGCAATAAGCTTTTACTATATTATAAAATCCCCAAAATTTTATTTACACAACTTATAATAATAACCATAGATACGGCAATGCACATGACAACCGTATTACGATCTTGCTTTTCTTTTTTTGAAATTTCTTCTTTTGGATTCATGTGTATGATCTCCTTTTAAAAAAAGTGTGAGATAGGAAATTTTTCTTATCCGATGCGAGGTGAATACGAAAACCCTCTCTATCTCACATACACAATAGAATGGAATTGTCATTTTATAAATAAAATGACATGACGTTATGTCGCAACATAGGGTATTTTGTGTCGCTACGTTTTCTATTATAAAAAATAGTTGTGCAAAACTAGTGCATTTTTTATGTCAATTGCTTTGAGTGAAAAAATCACTCTTCCACTCAATCACATAAAAAGAGTTTTTTATTATTTTCATGTAAACTATACAAGTAGAATGAACAGTTTGGGGTGCACAAGATTATGGTTAAAATTTTATTAGTAGACGATGAAGAACGCATGTTACGATTATTAGATCTGTTCTTAAGTCCTCGTGGCTATTTTTGTATGAAAGCTACTTCTGGCCTTGAAGCACTAAAGTTAATAGAACAAAAAGACTTCGATATTATTTTGTTAGATGTGATGATGCCGAATATGGATGGATGGGATACTTGCTATCAAATCCGTCAAATTTCCAACGTTCCAATTATTATGCTAACAGCTCGTAATCAAAATTACGATATGGTGAAAGGCCTCACTATGGGCGCGGATGACTATATTACAAAACCATTTGATGAGCATGTATTGGTTGCACGAATTGAGGCTATATTACGCCGTACAAAGAAAGATGGATTTGTTAGCTTCAATGGTATCGAGTGGGATAAAACGAAACATACTGTCACAGTATATGACGAAAAAATCTCACTAACACCTATCGAGTTTTCGTTACTTGGACTATTTTTACTAAATACAAACCGTGCTTATAGCCGAGATGATTTAATCGAAAAAATTTGGGGTTATGAAACAGACATTGAATATAGAACAATCGATTCACATATTCGCAATATCCGTGATAAATTACGCAAAAAAGGATTTCCAGTTGAAAATTACTTAGAAACAGTCTATAAAGTCGGATATAAATGGAAAAGTGAATAATTACTTCGGTCAGTGGACAATAGTATACCACTGACCCTTTATATGAAATAAGGTATGGTGAGAAAATGAGTAAACTTTCACTTAAAATTGGGACATACTTTTTAATATTAGCTTTATGTATTGAAACCATTGCTTTCGTATCTTTTTACAAAAGTATTTCAACAATGCGGATTGAGGAAGAAACACTTGCTCTTTTAGAAAAAGGTAATCGCTATAGTAACAAAATTACAAACCGCACAAAGTGGAGTGCAATTGCTAAAGAAAAGAAACACGTCGAACGCGCTGAATACAATAAAAATCCTAACCGTCCTATGTATTCAGAGTTCGATATCGCGGATGAAGCTGAACACTTAGTAGAATCAGAATCAATCGCTAACTCTGATATAGCTATCATTATAACTGACAATAATGGCAAAATCATTTCCAATTCAGAACCCGTAACAAAGGCAATGCAAAAACAACTTACTTGTAAAACAGAACCTATTCCAAAAGGCGGATTGATCGTCGAAAAGAACTGGAAAAAATCAAAATTCATCACAACGGTAAGCCCACTTAACACAGAAGAGTTTCAAGGAAAGTTATATATGTTATTAAAAACATCTTTTTTAGAAAATATGTTACTTAAACTCATGAACCAATTTCTTATCATTAGTGTCGTGACAATTATTTTAACGACTATTTCTGTCTTTGTTTTTTCTCGTGTTATTACAGAACCGCTTATAAAAATGAAGAGAGCGACAGAAAAAATGTCAAAATTAAATAAGCCAATTCAATTAGGGATTAAACGCAATGATGAACTTGGAAGCTTAGCAAAAACGATTGAAGATTTATCCAGTGAACTGACTTATATGAAAAAAGAACGCAATGAATTTCTCGCTAGTGTCGCCCATGAACTATTAACGCCATTGACCTATATGAAAGGTTATGCGAAGGTAGCAAAGAGAGACTCTTTAACGAAAGAAGAGCGTGAAGAATACTTACAAATCATTGAGGATGAAACAGATAGTGTAACCGATCTCGTCCAAGATTTATTTATGTTGGTGCAATTAGAACAACACCAGTTTGTTATCAAAAAACAAAAAGTAATCCTTAAACCATTTTTAGAACGAATGGTTGAAAAAACAAAAACAACATTAACAAATAAACAAATGCAACTCCATGTATATTGCAAAGATGATTTAGAAGTTTGCATAGACGAAAGACGTATGGAACAAGTTATGTTAAATTTATTACACAATGCTTATCAACATTCGCCTGAAAACACAACTATTACGATACGTGTACTCACAGAAACAGATTCATTTACAATAAGTGTAGATGATGAAGGAGAAGGTATTCCTGAAGAAGATATCTCACATATTTTTGATCGTTTTTATCGTGTTGATAAATCCAGAACGAGAGCTACTGGAGGCAAGGGTATCGGGCTAGCTGTTGCAAAAGAAATTGTAGAATTGCATAACGGTTCCATTCTAGTAACAAGCCAATTAGGAGTAGGAACAAACTTTATAATTGAGCTACCTTTTGAATAAGATGCGTGTGAAAACACCAGTAGTAGTAAACACTACTGGTGTTATTTTGTTCATAAAATCAGCTCATATAAGCTAAGCTTTTGAAATTATTCTTATTTCAATATAAAATAAAGGTACATTTGCAAAGATTTGGAGGGTGATATAATTGGATATCCATGTATTAACAAAAGACGAAGCGGAAATTTACTTAGAACTTCGTGTAGAAGGATTAAAGCAAAACCCTGAAGCTTTCAGCTCTTCTTATGAAGATATTATTAATAAAGAGTGTGCAATTGAATATAAAGCACAAAAATTAGCACAAGATGAAAACTATACGCTAGGTGCATTTAAAGATGGACAATTAATCGGGGTTGCAACACTGGAAACGAAACCATATGTAAAACAAGAACATAAAGCTAAAATCGGTTCTGTATATGTGTCTCCAAAAGCACGCGGACTTGGAGCAGGAAAAGCACTTATTAAAGAATGTCTTGAACTTGCTAAATCTTTAGAAGTAGAACAAGTTATGCTTGATGTTGTTGTTGGCAACGATGGAGCAAAAAAACTTTATGAATCATTAGGATTTAAAACATTTGGTGTACAAGAACGTTCGTTAAAATATAACGGACAATATTGGGACGAAGAGCATATGGTCTTATTCTTAGATGAAAATAAATAGTAAAAAACATCCTCATACTTGGAGGATGTTTTTTACTTTCTTGTATACCATGCCGTATGTAATAATTGAATCGCTTTCGCAATTTCTTCTTCTGATAAAATTGCAAACCCAAGTAAAACTACATTTTCAGGTGCAGTACCGTCTTTATAGTACGTAGAAACAGGATATAGCTTAATACTATATTTTGCCGCTTCTTTAATGAGTTCTTCTTCTCGCATTCCATTATGCACTTGTAATAAAATGTGTAATCCCGAATCTTCTCCTATTACTTCAACACGATTAGAGAAATACTTCTCTATTTCAAAAACAAGTCGATCTCTCTTTTTCCGGTAGACGACACGCATTTTATGAATATGTTTTTCCCAATAGCCTTCATTTAAAAACCTTCTTATCACTTCTTGATCCATTCTCGAAACACTTTGTGTATAAAACAAGTATTCCTTTTGATACTTGTTAATTAAATTCTTCGGTAATACTATATAGCTCATCCGTAATGAGGGCAACAAAGCTTTTGATAGCGTCCCCATATAAATAACTTTCCCATCTGTATCTAGTCCTTGTAGTGCGGGGATTGGCTTTCCTGAATAGCGAAATTCACTATCGTAATCATCTTCAATAATATATCTATCTTCTTCTTTCTTCGCCCATTGTAAAAGCTGCGTCCTTCTCGTAATAGGCATAATCATTCCATATGGGAATTGATGAGAGGGAGTTACAAATACAACATTTGCATCGCTATTTTCTAAATCTGCCATACAAATTCCGTCCCTATCTAAAGACAACATTTGAACCTTCTTTTCTCCCTGTTCAAAAACGACCATTTTCCTATGATAACCTGGGTTTTCAACTGCATACTTACTTCCATTCAACAATTGAAAAAGTAGCTTCACTAATATTTGCGTTCCCGCTCCTAATACAATTTGACTAGCTGAACAACGCACACCTCTAGATTCATACAAATAGCTCGCAATTTCCTCCCTTAAGCTCAATTCTCCTTGAGGGTGTCCAAGAAAAAGCAACTCATTATTATGTGGCTGCCATACATCATTTATAAGCTTGCGGTACATAGTGAATGGAAACGTATTCGTATCAACCCCTGTTTGGGTGAAATCAAATGTATAGTTCTCCTCCCGAAACGGCACTTCTTCTACTTTCACTTCGCTTCCTTCTACATAAATCATTTGTTCAACTTTACATACAAAATAACCTTTTCTCGATGCCGACTCTATATAACCTTCAGCAAGTAATTGCTCGTAAGCCGCTTCTACTGTATTCTTACTCACTTGTAAATAGCTCGCGAGCTTTCTTTTTGCAGGTAATTTTGTAAAAGCCGGAATTGTTCCATCTTTAATTTCTTTTTTTATATACTCATACAATTGCACATACAATGCCTTTTTACTATTCGTATTTAAATTAGGCGTTAATTCTAACATCATATCTGACCCCTTAATAAAACTAATATCTGATACTTTTTACAGTACCAGAAGTTATATATAATTCCTTTTATCATGTCACACATAAAAAATCAAATACTCGAGAGGAGATGCATGATCATGAACAACAATAGACGGATTGGACTCATTATGATTATTACAGGAGCTACCTTATGGGGATTATCTGGCCCAATGATTCAGTGGCTATTTCAACATACTAACGTATCATCAATTGATTTTTTGACGATACGCTTGTTGCTTGCGGGAATATTTATTTTATCTTTCTTACTTATAAAAAAACAAAACATATTTCAAATTTGGAAACATCCTAGACATTCTATACAACTTATTATTTTCTCTATTCTCGGCATGCTCGGTGCCCAATATGCCTTTATCGAAACAGTTCATATTAGTAATGCTGTTACAGCGACATTGTTTCAATTTCTAGGTCCTGTTCTTATTACCATTTATGTCGCATTTGAACAACGAAAATTCCCTGCTTCTCTGCAACTACTCGCAATTATAACAGCACTAACAGGGACGTACTTTATTATTACAAACGGTTCAATTGAAAATATTGTTTTATCAAAAGAAGCCATTATTTTTGGTCTATTAACAGCAATTGGCTTTGCATTTTATACCCTTCATCCAGCTTCTCTTATTAAAGAATGCGGAACAACTGTAGTAATTGGCTGGGGGATGTTAATCGGCGGCATTGCCCTGCTTATTTGTAATCGCTCGTTTGAATGGAATCAGCTTTCACAAACTTTTACACCAAAAACTTTTTCTATGCTTATTCTTATCATCATAAGTGGCACCCTTTCTTTCCTTCTTTATATCGGTAGTCTGAAATATTTAGCAGCAACAGAAACAAGCATTTTATCTAGCATTGAACCACTTGTAGCTGCCATTGTTTCAATCGCTTGGCTAAATGAATCCTTTGGAGCATATCAATTACTAGGCGGCGTATGTATCGTTCTTTCTGTTATTTTCTTAACGATGCCGCAAAAAGAACGAGAACCAACCTTTACAACTGAGCAAATATAAAAAATGTCAAAAGAGGTCGTACAAAACTTACGACCTCTTTTGACGTTTTAAAGGAATTGTCCCGCTTTCTAGCAAATACAATTACACTAACAATAAAAATTAGGAGTGTGACACCATGAAAAAAATTGGAACTATGCTACTTTTCTCCTTTCTCATCGCTGGATGCACACAAGCGCAGCCTGATTCAGAAGCACCTAAAAAAGAAGCTATCGCAACGTCATCCACTCAAGTTAATGCACCTTCCTTCTTTCACCTTAGCGTTTTAAAAGATGTAAATTGGGAAGAAACACCCTCCTTCATACAAGAAAAAGTACCTTTAAAAGGCATCGAAGAAAAAGTCGCAATGGCTGATAAACCTATTATCGCAAATGAACACAATGAAATGATGTGGTACTTTTTAGATCCTGAAATGCCAACTGGTAAACTATCTATTATTGCACTAAAACAAGGATCAGTAACCCCAACACCCGTACTCTTTCAACAAGAAGATTCTAAACCAACTTGGACTACTTCAAATACAATTGATTCTACTACAACCGAACTCCCACTCACTATGTCACTACCTTCATCTGGATTATGGGTATTAAACATATATGTAAATGAAAAATATTATGAGCAATTTGTAATCACCGCTAAGTAAAGTGACAAAAATAAAGCACTTTCTTACAACAATGTAATTTCTACGTCATGTACTTCGATAGTTGAAGTATCTCTCTTCTCTTATACTTAAAGTAAGAAATGAAACGAGGAGAGATGAGAGATGAAAAAAGTGATAGAAGTGATCGTAGCAGTAACTGAGGTTTTAGTAAATGGTAAACAAGTTTCAATGGAATTAAATAAATAGTGAAGAAACATAAATAATTCTACACTTCTTCATTATTTTGATTTCTTATCTCAAAAAAGCAGTGCCTTTTTAGGCACTGCTTTTTGCTATTAATAACTTGGTATTGTCGTAATTTGCGCCACGCCTGAATCAATAGCTGCCTTCGCTACTGCTTCCGCAACACTTGGAACAACTCTTTTATCTAACGGATTCGGGATTACATAATTCGTATTACGTTCTTCGTCCGTAATGATGTTAGCGATCCCATATGCTGCCGCTAATTTCATCTCTTCTGTAATATCCGTCGCGCGCATATCTAACGCACCACGGAATATCCCTGGGAACGCCAATACATTATTTACTTGATTCGCATAATCCGAGCGCCCGGTTCCTACTACAGCTGCCCCAGCCTCTAATGCATCCTCTGGAAAGATTTCTGGAATTGGATTCGCCATAGCAAACACAATTGCTTTCTCATTCATCGTTTGTACAAGTTCTTTCGTTAATACGTTAGGAGCAGATACACCAATAAAAATATCAGCTTGATGAATCGCTTCTTTTAACGTTCCACGCACATATTCTCGATTTGTCTTTTTAGAAACTTCAATTTGTGCTTCGTTCATCCATGATTCACCTTCACAAACAATACCTTCTAAGCTAACTAACGTAATGTGTTTTGCACCAGCCTTTAATAATAATTTTCCAATTGCAATTCCTGCCGAACCCGCACCGTTAATAACAATTTTTACATTATCCATTTGTTTGCTAACAACTTTTAATGCATTAATAACAGCTGCCAAGACGACAATAGCGGTTCCATGTTGATCATCATGGAATACAGGAATATTTATTTCTGCTTTTAATCGCTTTTCAATTTCAAAACAACGTGGTGCCGCAATATCTTCTAAGTTAATTCCTGCAAACGTAGGCTCTAAATTTTTCACAAGGGTAACGATTTCATCCACATCAGTCGTACCTAAACATAACGGGAAAGCATCTACATTCGCAAATTTCTTAAATAAAATACTCTTCCCTTCCATAACAGGCATAGCTGCTTTCGGTCCAATATTCCCTAAACCAAGTACCGCTGTTCCATCTGAGACAACTGCCACCATATTACCGCGTGCTGTATAGTCATACACTGTTTCTTCATCCGCCGCAATTGCTTTGCAAGACTCCGCTACACCTGGTGTATATGTCAGGCTTAAATCATCCGCTGAATTTACTTCTACTTTACTTGTAATTTCAATTTTCCCTACTAATTCTTTATGCAATAACAATGATCTTTCATTAATTTGATTCTCTAACATACTTATAATCTCCCCTTAATTTGACAAGCTAGCTATATGAATATAGCTAGCTTGTTTGATCATGAAAACATTTTTAATAAAATTGTCGCTGTTACAACCATTGCTGCCCCGCCTAAGCGTGTTGAAATTTGCGCAAACGGCATTAATTCCATACGATTTGAAGCTGATAAAATAGCAACATCTCCAGTTCCACCTAAACCACTATGACATCCCGTTACAATTGCTGATTCAACTGGATACATTTTCATCACTTTCCCTACAAGAAAACCTGTTGCTACCATTGTAAGAACAACTGATGCGCACACAACAACATATCCTACTGAAAGAACTGCTGCTACGTCTTTTAGCGGAATATATAGCAACCCTAATCCGACCATTAACGGCCAAGTTAAATTCTTCGAAATAAATTTATATAAATGGAATGCTCCTTGCTCCATTTTTGCTGGCATTAATTTAAAATATTTCACAAGTGCTGCTGAAAAAATCATAATGATTGCTCCAGGAATACCGATGAACTTAGAAGCAAATCCCCCAAAGATGAAGAACGTACACGCAATTAATAAACCTGCTCCCATTAATGAGAAGTCAATTGGCTTCTCTGTATTTTGTTCTTTTAATAACTCTGCTTGATTATCTGTTTTCACTAATACACCGTTACCACTAAGTTCCGGCTTCTTCTCACCTAAACGCTTCATATACCCTGCACTCACGATTGCGAACATATTTCCAATAATAGCCGCTGGAATAAGCTGCGATACAAACGTTGCTGATGATTCATTTAAAATATCACTATAAGCTAATGACAATGGTAAAATCCCTTCTCCGATACCACCACTCACAATGGGTACGATGATAAAGAAGAAAGTTTGCTTCATTTCAAATCCAAATAGTGAACCGACCAATAACCCTACTGCTACAGAAGCTAACGTTCCTACTACTAAGGGAATAAACATACGAACGAAACCTTGTACTAACACTTTACGGTTCATTCCTAAAATACTTCCGACTACTAAACAAGAAATATATAAATATAAAAAGTTCGATTTTTTCATTAACATAGTTGCAGCTTCCATTGAAGCTGGATTCATCCAGTTAAAGAATACAAGTAATGATGGAATAAATAACGAAAGTATTGCTGGACCACCGATATTTTTCAAAATTGGAATTCTCATCCCAATGTCGCCTAAGAAAATACCCATGATCATAATAACTGCAAATCCACCAATCATATCTGCTGGCAATTTATTATATACAGATGCCCCATAAATAATAGCAGCCAATACTACATATAACGGTAAAGGTATAACACCGATTTTTACATTCATAATTTTAGAAGCGAACGATTCTCTTTGTACTTCATTTCCTTCAGAAAATGATACCGCTTCCACATTCTTTTGAATTCCCATATGGCACCCCCTTGTTTTCTTAATAACAATATTAAAACGCTTTCAATAGTAAAAATAGTTTTTGTAAGTTTTGTAATTGATTTTGTAATTAAAAAAAGTATAAGCGACTTATAATAAGTCGCTTATACGTAAAACTCTATTTTTTTTTGGTCAATACATCTTAATTTACTCACTGGTCTTCCCACATGTTGATACACCATTTCGTTTTCTAATACTCCAATTTCAGTCAAAAACATTACATACTTTCGAATAGAAACTCTTGAAACTCCTACTAATTGTGCCATTTCGTCTGTTGTAAATGCTCGTCCATTCAACGACTCGATCTTCTGCCAAATTAATTGCATCGTTTGCTTCGTTAATCCTTTCGGAAGCTCTTTAGTAACAATAGGCTCTTTTTTTTCTTTTTGCAAAATTAACGAATCTAATTCGGATTGACTAATTTTTTGTTGTTCTTTCATGAAAGTAAGTTTTTCTCGATATATAGTTAATGCCTTTTTAAATCGTTCAAATGTAAATGGTTTAATTAAATAATCTACTACGCCATATTGTAATGCTTTTTTAATACTCCCCATATCATGTACAGCTGAAATCATTATAATATCGATTTCTTTTTCTTGGTTCCGAATATACATTAAAAGCTCAAATCCAGTCTCTTCAGGCATAAAAATATCAAGTAATACTAAATCTACTCGTGATTTCTCTAATACTTCTATCGCTGATTTTACGGAGTTAACTGCTTGAACAAGTTCAAACCCTCCTACTTGCTCTAAATAATGCGTATTTAACATTGCTACCATCGGGTCATCTTCTACAATTAAAACTTTAATCATATTTGCCTCTCATCCCTACCTTTAGGTATTTCAATTGTTATCGTTGTTCCCTTTCCTACTAATGAATGCATATGAATTTCCCCATTTATTCGCTGTATACTTTCTTTTACAAGATACAAACCATAACCACGGTTATCTCCCTTTGTGGAATAACCTTTCGTAAATAATGCCCCTATTTCTTCTTCTGGTATACCTTTCCCCGTATCTTGTACTGTAATGATTAATGTATCACCATATTGTATCTCAAGTTCAACTTGCTTCTTTTCACAATTCGTCACTGCCTCTAATGCATTATCAATTAAATTTCCGACAATCGTAATTAGTTCATGAATAATACTTTCATCATCTATTTCCGGCATGTAAGAGTCTTCACTTATGATTAATTTTATATTTTTCTCTCTAGCATAGCTAAGTTTCCCAAGTAAAAAACCAGCAAATACTGGACTTTTTACTCTTTCCATAACCCCACCAATTTCATATTGATGCTCTGATACCATACCGCTTATATACTTCTGCAATTCTTCATACTGCTTCATGTGTGTAAGCCCTAATACGACATGCATTTTATTCATAAATTCATGCGATTGTGCCCGTAATGCTTCCGCATATAGTCTAATACCAGTTAATTCTTCTGCTAATTTTCTAATCTCTGTTTTATCACGAAATGTTGCAATCGCACCAACTATTTCTCCTTTTACATATAAAGGAACACGATTCGTCACAATCGTAATTCCATAAATATTTTGTTCTTCGTTTAATTGTACCTCTCCCGTTTGTAATACTTCTTTTATACGTGAATTAGGCATATACAACTCAACATCTTTACCAATAAAATCTTCTTCAAGACCACTTTTCTTAAACAATCGTTTTGCCTCATTATTTATTAAAGTTACATTGGCCTCTTTATCTACAGCAATAATACCTTCCTTTACAGATTGTAGCATCGTATTTCTTTCTTCAAGAATTTTTGCTATCCTGTGAGGTTCAAGACCAAATAAACTTTTCTTTATATGTCTAGCTAGTAATATTGCTCCTATAATTCCGACTAGTACTCCAACTCCAACTCCAATATAAATGATATGTCTACTTTCCTTAACTCTCTCTTTTACATTATCTGCTGAAATACCAACGGCCACCGCTCCAAGTTGTTCACCTGTTTCAGAAAATACAGGTACAAACACTCGCATTGAAATACCTAAAGTTCCTTCTGCCAGCGATACATGTTCCTTTCCTTTCAATGCAGGCCCTTCATCTCCCCCAATAAAATGATGACCTATTTTTTGAGGATTTGGATGTGATTTTCTTATTCCATTCATGTCCATAACTACAATAAATTGAACACCTGTGTTTTTTAATATTCTATTTGTATACGTTTGGATTGCAGAAGTATCTGCTTTCCCAGTCAAACCATCGATTACAATCGAATCATTCGCCACAATGTGTGCAATTGTTTTTGCTTTCTCTGCTTGGCTATCCTCCGTCGTCCGTTCTACATTATGACTAATTAATATATCTGTCACAAGTAAAGAAAAAATTACAACTGTACAAACTAACAATGTAATCGTTTTCCATAAATTCCATAGTCTTTTTCTTTTCTTCATCCCGTTAATGACTCCCCTAATTGCTAAATAGAAAAATAAGTAAGGTGATATTATTTTCACCTTACTTATCTGCTGTTATTATACTTTAAATTTACTAGTCATCGCTTGTAGTTCTTCGGCCATCTCAGCTAAATTTTGCGAAGCTGAACTAATTTCTTCCATTGAATTCATTTGTTCCTCTGTTGAAGCAGCAACACTTTGCATACTAGCTGTATTTTCTTCTGCAGCCGCTGCAATTTCATCAATAGCATTTGTCACTTCATTTGCATCTCCAGCAATTCTCTTCGTTGTTTCTACCATTTGATTTACTTGAGAAACAATATGTGTAGTAGAACTTAAAATTTCCGTAAAACTTACTTTCGTCTTTGTTACAACATCAAGGCCTTGTTGAACTTCCCCATTCACATTATCCATCGCCTTAACAGTATGTTCAATATCAGCCTTAATTTCTGCAATTAAATTTGCAATCTCTCCAGATGATTCTCCTGATTGCTCCGCTAATTTTCTAACCTCATCTGCTACAATAGCAAACCCTCGGCCCTGTTCACCTGCTCTTGCTGCTTCAATAGCCGCATTTAAAGCTAATAAGTTCGTTTGAGTAGCGATGTTTTGAATTGCTTCAGAAATAGCTCCTACCTGTTTTGATTTCTCATCAAGAAGTTTAATAATAGCATCTGACTCGGATACTGATTTAGAAATAGACTGCATTTGTTTTGCTGCTTGTTCAACCAATTCTTCCCCTTCTTCAGCTCTTTCTCTCGCATGTAATGAGGAGATAGAAATTGATTCCGCGCTTCCATTTACATCTTGAATTGCTGTATTTACTTGTTGTAATGTAGCCGCACCTTCTTCAACACCTTGACTTTGTGATTCAGCCCCACCTGATACTTGTTCCATTGCAATTGTAATTTGATCTGTCGCATCATTCGCTTGCTGTACGCTCGCTGTTAACTCTTCAGCCGATGCAGCGACATGTTCTGCTGAAAAACTAATTTGAGTAATCACATCTTGTAAAGAGGCAGACATTTCATTGAAGGAATCCCCTAATTTCCCTATGTCATCCTTGGAATGGATTGTAATTTTCTCTGTCAAATCTCCCTTACTAATTTTATGTGCCGAGTCAGCTATTCTTCTTAATGGTCTTGTAATAGACTTTGTAATGAAATAAATTAATACACTACCAAATACAATAGCGATAGCTATGACAATAAAAGTCTTATAAAATACTGGATTCGTAGCTTGGGTAATTTCTTCGTCGAACATAACTCCAACTACTTTCCATCCTGTTTTCTCATTTGTTGCAAAGATTAAATTTTTTTTATCACCTTGTTCTGTATAAGACACATTTCCTTGTTTATCTTCATAAATTGGTTTAATCCAAGGATCAGTAACTTTTGCACCTGGTTTTCTGGATGGATGACTAACAATTTGCTTATTTTGATCTAAAATAACTGCATAACCTTTTTCACCAATATTAATCATTTTGGAAATTTTTAAGATGTTATCTAAATTTAAGTTAATTCCTATAACACCTTTACCATCTTTTACTTCTTTAGCAATTGTCACTACCATATTTTTGGTAGATGCTGATTGATATGGTGCAGTAACAATTACTTTCCCTTTATTCTCATGTGCTTCTTTATACCAAGATCTATCTGTTGGATTATACCCATCAGCCATTTGGATAAATGGTTCTCTTATAAACTTTCCCGTCTGCGTTCCAATATAAATGCCTTCTACTTCTGGATGAAGTTTTATATATTGTGCTAACTTCGTTCTTACTATTTCTTCTTGCCCGTTTGGATATGTATCCTCTGTTAAGATGTTTGCAAAGTATGCTGCATCAACAAATTTCTCTTCTATATTTTGAGAAATAACAGTATTTAAAATCGAAATGTTTTCCTTTGCTTTACCTGTGATTTGTTGTTCAAAATTTGTTTTGGCAGTTTGATATGAAACACCACCGATAATAAGTCCTGGTATAGTTAAAATAAGAAAGAATGAAATGATTAATTTTTTCTTGATACTCATACATTTAACCCAGTTAAATATTTTTTGCATAATAAGCCTCCTTTATGTAATGTGAATACTTGTGTAATTTTATACAATCAACATATATAAAACAATATATAATGATAACATGTAATTCTTTCGTCAATTATGCATTTTTACATATTCACTACTTCTAAAGTTTTAATCATAAAAAATAAGAGAACTTCAGCTTATATAATAAGCTGAAGTTCTCTTATTTCTTAACAAAATACACCCTCACAAAATCCTCTTATAATTCCTTACATCCCCTTCCTTACTAATTGCTTTTCACATAACTAATCGCCTGACTCCCCATTTGCATCCATGCCTCTTCAAAACGATCTCTCGGTACTTTTACATCCAAACTTTCACTGAGAGGATCTCGAATATATACAAATTCCTTATCATATCCAACAAGCACAACACAATGCTCATTATACGTAATAGAAACATCTCCGCTATTTGTTTCCCATGTAGTAAATTCATCCTCATCTAATGGTGCAAATGTTGCATTCGTAATCATAACTACCGGTTGTCCTGATTTTACACTCTTATACATTTCTTCTATACTCTTCCCTGTTAAGTCTACAGCTTTATTAGGTAAATATTTTTTTGCTAATTGAAAAAGTGGTTCATGATATACACCATATCCAGATTCAGAAAAAGTATAAATATTTCCTACAAATCCTTCATTCGGATTCCCTCTTACACCCTCATCTAAAAAATTAACCTTTTTGATTTCACTTGCCAATTGCATCTTATCTACTGAAACACCTGCATATTGTAATAACATCGCTAAGCTCGTTACTTCGCATCCTCTATCTAGCTCTGGTAATTGCTGAATTAAAGGTACATTTGATAAGATAACCTTGTCATCATTATTACTAAACTCCGCTTCTTTTCCGCTTTGTATATTGAAAAATGTTAACTTCTCCATATACTTTGTAATTCCATTTGTATATACGTTCCATACTGCTATACCGAGTAAGGCCATACATAAATACCACTTCCATCTCCGTATCACTCTCACGCCCTTTTTAGTTCGTTAAATAAGAATAAAACGCGTCAGCATCCGTGCGAATCACCGGTACAAAATTTAGTTCTTTTCCTTTTTCAGGCTGATCTTTTTTTATTTTTTCGGCTAATTCTTGAACGTTCATATTCGTTTTATCCATATTAAGCTCATCTGCCATTTGTAATACTTTTTGCTCATTAATTTCTATTAATACTTGATATATATCTTTACCATACAAATCAATATGATATTTTTTTGCTTCTTCCTGTACTTTTTGTTCATACACTTCTTGTGCTAACGTTTCTATCTCTTTTCCTTTTTGGGAAATACCTAACTCCCCTGCTTCCTCTCTTACTTTCGTTCCATAGATTTCTTCCTCAATGTCCTCTATTTCTTTTCCATTTGCCGAAATGCCTAATTTATCCGCTTCATTGTTAATTTTAATCGTATTAATTTGATTAATTAAATTTACAATCGTTGTATTCTCTATAGATATGCCTAGCTTTAACGCTTCTTGCTTTATTTTTGTTTCATAGATTTCTTCTGAAAGAGTTCCAACGTCTTTTCCTGCAATCGAAATTCCTAACTGTTCTGCTTCCCTTCCTACTTCCGTCTCATGGATTTCTTTTTCTAGCGTAATTTGTTCTTTCCCTTCCGTTTCAATCCCTAAATTCTCTGCCTTTTCTTCTGTATGTACCGCATGTATCTTTCCATTATTTAATTGTTCTTTACTACGCTGCGTGTAATTTGTCTTTCCTTTTGATGTTTCAGAAGGAGAGGCACCGCCTAATATACTTAAACTCATTACTCCAATAGTGAATACCGTCATCATTTTCTTTTTCAAAATTAATTCCTCCCTCTTACACTTTCTTTTACATCATTCCCTATACATAATCGAAATAACGTTATGATCGATATAATCTGCTCAAATACCTTTTTATAATCGCTTCTTCATACGGCGAACTTTCTGTATATCATACATGTTATAAATAGTTTCTTAACTTTCCCTTAAAAAAAGACGACCTTGTAAAAACAAGATCGTCTTCTCACTTATATTCTTTGGTTTTTAGGAAGAATCACTTCAAAACAAGTACCCTCTTCCCATTTGCTCTCTACTAATATTTTCCCATAATGCTTGTCTACAATCCAATTCGCGATTGAAAGGCCTAATCCAGCTCCTTCTGACGCACTTCTCGCTTTATCCCCTTGATAAAAACGATTAAATAGTTTGGGGATATCCTCATCTTTCACTCCTATCCCATCATCTTTCACTCGTATACGAATCGAACTGTTCGTTTGCGTACAATCGATTTGAATATGACCACCTTCATTCGTATACTTCATCGCATTGTCTAACAATATGACCATCATTTGATGAATTCTCTCTCTATCACCCATAAATGATATACCATGCTCTACTTTCAATATCATCTCTTTTTCTTGATAGGAAGCAAGCTCTTTATATGGATCTACTATTTCTTCTAACAATGTATCCATTTCAAATATTTTCTTATCCATCTCAATTTGATTAGAATCCGAACGTGCTAACAATAATAAATTAGCTACAAGCTTAGATAACCGTCTACACTCCTTTGAAATCGTAGAAATATCCATTGCTTTTTCTTCTATTGTCGCAGATGGTGACTGAAATAATATATCTGTTTTGGATTGAATAACCGCAAGTGGTGTCCTTAATTCATGCGATGCATCCGACACGAATTGCTGCTGTTTTTCCCATGATTTTTGAATGGGTACGAGCGCCCTTCCGGCTAAGAAAAAGCCGATGCCTATCGCAAATAGGCTTCCTACACTACAACCTATAACAAGAATTAAAAATAAAGTATTTAACATTTCTTCTTCAGCTGTTGTATCGCGTACAATTTGAACTATTTTCCCATCTTCTTTAAACGCAAAGGTTCTAAAATATCGTCCTTGCACTTCAATATCTTGCAAATCCCCTAACTTCTTTGGAAAAAACTGATCCAAATTCCCTTCAAAGCTAGAACGAAATTTATGGTTATCTCCCTCTATCTCTACTACTTTCCCATTCCAAGTTATTTTAGTTACCCGTGGATCTCCAATTTTAATGTTCTCCATACGTTTTCTTGGTAATATTTTAGCATCTAATTTTTTTCCAAACTGAGCCATCATTTTTATAGATTGATCCATTTCATTATAAATACGCTTATATGTGTACGAATAAATAATACTACCTAATACACCTATCAAAATGATAAATACTAATGAATTCAATATAGTCAATCGAATGCGTGTCTTCTGAAACATACTTCCCTTTTTCATTGTTCTTTTAATATATACCCAATACCTCGAACGGTTTGAATATCTTTCTGATAACCGAATGGCTCTAATTTTTTACGTAAATGATGGACATATACTTCTACAATTGCTACTGTCGTATCTGAATCAAACCCCCAAACACGATCAAAAATTTGTTCACGCATTAAAATCTTTCCGCTATTTTGAACAAGGTACTCTAGAAGCTCATATTGTTTTAGTGTTAGCTTAATACCTTGTCCATCGACTTGAACATCTTTATCTTTTCCAAATAATTCAATCCCTTTATAGCGAATGGTCTGCTTTGTTGTTAAACTACCGCTTCGTCGTAACAAAGCACGAATTCTTGCTTTTAATTCTGGGGCCTGAAACGGCTTAACGATATAGTCATCCCCGCCAAAATCCAACCCTTTCACTCGATCTTCTAAAGAATCTCTCGCTGTCAAAAACAGGACTGGCGTTTCAATCTTTTCATCACGTATTTTTTGAATCACTTCAAAACCGTCCATTTCTGGCATCATCACATCGAGCAAAATGGCATCATATATATTTTGTAACGCTAGAAATAACCCATCTTCTCCATTCAATGCTGTATCTACTTCAAATTCATCGCGTAATATTTGGACAATAGACTCTAATAAAGAAGCGTTATCTTCTACTACGAGTAAGCGCATATTCTCACCTTCCACCATATTGTTCAATTCTATTTATAATTATATTTTAACGTTTTTCTCGATATAAAATTTGGAAGATTTATTATAAAAACTCTTCCTTAAATTTTGCTTAATAAAAAATTGAAAGAAATAAGATTCCCCTTATCTCTTTCAACTTTTTACTACGTATACCTTTTTACTCGGCAACTCCAAACAATTTAGCTGACCACCATACACAGCTCCGCCATCAATTCCAATAATACGATTACTACCAAAATATACTCCGCAATCCTCACTACCATGAAGCGTTTTTGTTTCCGTATGACCAAATACAACAACCTTTTCCCCGCTATATCCATTATGAAATTCATTACGGATCCACATTAACGTGTATGGTTCAGATTCAGAAACTCTTTTCATTGGCTCAACACCAGCATGTACAAATATATACTCTTCTGTTTCAATGTAATGATCTAATTCTTGAATAAATTTTACATGTTCCTCTAAAACATGAGATTGTAAAATCGGTTTTTGGAAATCTCCCTCATTAACCACAATATCTTCTTCTACAAATCCATAACTATATAAAGTCTTATCTCCACCATTTCTTTTTATCCAATGGTTCCATGAACGTTCCTCATCAGTCGTTAACGCTTTAATCATCATATCTTCATGATTGCCCTTTAGAACGAGGGCTCCCTCTTCTTTTAACCCCTTTACCTTTTCAATTACAGCACGCGCATTGGGACCACGATCCACATAATCCCCTAATAAAATTAATTGATCTTTTCTTGCATCGTATTGAGCTTCTTCCAATAACTGTTCGAACTTTTCTATTTCTCCATGAATATCACTAATAACAAGAATTCTTTTCATATTATCCCTCCTCTTTCTAATTATAGTTCAAAACGTCAGAAAGTTCCGAACTGTAATTCCGAATCACATTTATTACAAACTAAACTATTATCCTTACAACAATGTAAGTCTCTTGTCATCCAATTCGATAGTTGCAATTGCTATATTTTCTTATACTAAAAGTAAGAAATGAAACAAAAAACAAGGAGAGATGAGAGATGAAAAAAGTGATGGAAGTTGTAGTAGCAGTGGCAGAGGTTTTCGTAAATGGTAAACAAGTTGCAATGGAGCTAAACAAATAATGAAAAGGACAAAATTCATTCTAGACCCTTTACTCATATAAAAGAGATAAGACTTCTTCATTTTTTTGATCCCTTATCTCCTTGTAAAGAAAACCGCATTCTGAAAAAGGATGCGGTTTTCTTATTGCTATGTTCATTTACACACTTTATTATTCATAGTCAATTATAAACAAGTAAAATCTCTGCTTACATTGTTTTTAACTCAAGTTCTGAAAATCCCATTTTTCTCCTCCTTAGTTACTATGTATCTCTCCCTCTCTTCAAACAATTTTTCCAACAAAAAAATCCCATTCACATACACATTACTGAATCCATCATACGAAATGACTTCTTCATCCTGTCTATCTAAATGGGATTATTTCATACTTATTATTCCACCGGTTGTGGTTGTGGCTGCATTACTTCATTCGCTCCAGCTACCCTCAACATATTTGCAATATCTTTAAAACCTCTTTTTTCAGCATATTGCAGTGGTGTAACATTTTCCTTATTGGCCATATTTACATCTGCCCCGTGGTCAATAAGCATTTGAATTACTTTCTTATGGCTTTCACTACCATTTCCTAATACGATTGCTTCTACTAAAGCTGTTCCACCACGAGCATTTCTATAATTCACATCAATATCCGTATGCTCTAATAACTCTTTTACGACCTCTACATGGCCACGTTCAGATGCAGAAATGAGTGCTGTTCCACCTGATTTAGTAATTTCTTTCGTATTAACCCCTGCATTAATTAGTAGCTTTACAATGTCTGTATAGCCTTCTCTACTTGCATAAAGAAATGGATTACTTTGTTTCTCATCTTTACTTTCAATATTAGCCCCTGCACCAATTAACGCTTTAACTGTCTCTACATGATTTTGATACGTTGCTGCAAGGATTGGCGTTTCTCCATTCTCACCTTCTACGTTTATATTGGCTCCATCTTGAATCAGCTTCATAGCTGTTTCGGTGTCTCCAAGAGTCGCAGAAAGTAGCAACTGTTTGTCCATTAAATTTATACTTTTTTCTTCTTTAGGTTCTTCCTGTTCTTTATGCTTTTCTTTTTTCTTTTCGTTTTTCACATGAACCGGTTTCGATTCTGGCTCCTCTTGCTTATCGCAAGCCACTACCGTCATTAAAAGTCCTAATAACATACATAATAAAATTTTTTGTTTTCTCACAACTACAGCTCCTATGAAAGATAATGTTTTCTTAACCATTCCTCCATCACATACAATAACTCTTCTTGATTACATTTATCCATAAGCCCTTTATATTCCTTCTTTAATCGGATTATCTAAACTTATACCTACGTTTCTCAACCTATATTAGCGCAGCAATTAGTTTAGCACGATTTTACCGCATTTGTATACATTTCTAAAAAGTACATACATGATTGCTTTAGGTTACTATATTCCATTGTAACCGTTCTTCTAAAAATTTTACACCTTTTCTATATTTGCACCTGAGTAATAATAAAAAAAAGACAACTATGTAGTTGCCTTTTTTATTATTAATGGTGCCCACCGTGATTTCCCGTTTTCGGCTTCTCCATCATCTCTTTATTCATTTCCCATTTATGCGCTGCTAGCTCTTTATATGAAAGAACTTTTCCTTTATAGTTAGAAACAAAATTCTCTGCATCCTTTTTACTTTCAAATGAAATGACATTATAAGCCATCGGTGTCGTTATTGTTTTATCATATACGTAAGTCGCATCTTCTAATGAAATCCACTCTTTCGAATCATAGTCGCGAACAAATTTTTCTTTCGTCTTTTCTCCTGGATTAATCTCCATCCATTTATACATACAACCGATATCATCAAACTTTAACGCTTTTCCATTTTCTAAAATAACTTCTGTTGCAAATTGATTATCCATTACCCCAATTTGGCAAATATCACATTTATCATGTTTCTCATCAATTACCACAGCCTCTACTTGTTTCTTGCCACATCCTACTATTGTAAAGGCAAAAAATAAGCATATAGCAAGCATCACATACTTTGTTCTCATTTTATTTCCTCCCTAACCGTATCTTCCACTAGGAGAATATCAAAAACTTGTGTGAGATTTGTGAAAAAACAATGTTCTTTTTGTAATATATGGAACAAAAAAGATGTGTAGTCATATCTACACATCTCTCATCATTCACAACCTGTAATTAATAAATCATCTTCTAACTTAACTAATAATGTATCTGTATTAATTTGCTGTCCAACAACTACATTTACTAACCTTATATTTCCACTAATACCGATCGCAACTTTTTCAAGTTCACCGTTATTTTTTCGGATCATCATTAATTTTTCCCACTCATATACGTAAGAAGATTCTTTAACAAAAATCTCTTCTACTTTTCCTTCATAAGAACTATAAATCTCTTCCATTCTCGTTTTCATATAAAATCTACTCCCTATTTCACACTTCAATATTTTCATCTTATTCTACCATTCTTACGGAGAGCAGCTTACTTTTTAAAAATTCAAATTAACTCCTGTGAACAAAATGACCAAAATAAAAATTATGCTTCTAATGATGTTATTTTTCAAATTATTTACCATTTGAATGATTGATTTTATGATAAACAAAAAACATTTTATCTGAATTTTCATTACATTTTGAAAGCGCAATCATTTTCAAGGGGGAGATTACATGTTAGCACTACTTGGATTTGCGATGGTATTTGTCTTTATGTTTTTAATTATGACGAAACGTATGTCAGCACTAGTAGCATTAATATTAATTCCAATTACTTTCGCATTAATTGGCGGTTTTTATGCAAATATGGGACCTATGATGTTAGAAGGGATTCAAAAACTAGCACCTACTGGTATTATGCTTATGTTTGCTATTTTGTATTTTGGAATTATGATTGATAGCGGTTTATTCGATCCTGTTATTAGTAGGATTTTGAAATTTGTAAAAGGCGATCCTTTAAAAATTGTTGTTGGTACAGCGATTCTTACGATTATCGTTTCATTAGATGGGGATGGAACAACAACGTATATGATTACTGTTTCCGCAATGTACCCACTATATAAACGCCTTGGAATGAATCCACTTATATTAGCTGGGGTTGTTATGTTGGGGGCCGGAGTAACAAATCTTACACCGTGGGGCGGACCGACGGCTCGGGTTATGAGTGCTCTTGGACTAGACGCATCAGAACTCTTTACACCACTTATACCAGGAATGATCGCTGGTGCAATTTGGGTCGTTTTCGTTGCTTACTATCTTGGCAAAAAAGAAAGAAAACGTTTAGGCATTATGAATGTACAATATTTAAAACAAATGCAAACGATGGATGAGCAAGCTGCCACAGTAGAAGCTGCCGTTCATAAACGCCCTAAGCTTCTATGGATTAACTTTTTATTAACTGTTACCTTACTTGTCTGCCTTATACTAGAAGTTATGCCGTTACCTGTTTTATTTACAATTGCTTTTGCGATTGCTGTTATGCTTAACTATCCGAACTTAGAACAACAGAAAGAACGTATTGCTTCTCACGCAGGGAACGTATTAGCGGTTGTTTCTCTCGTATTTGCCGCTGGAATTTTCACTGGTATTCTATCAGGAACAAAAATGGTAGATGCAATGGCTCAAAGTGTAGTCACTCTTATACCTGACGCGCTTGGACCACAACTACCAATTATTACTGCTCTTCTTAGTATGCCATTCACATTTTTCATGTCCAATGATGCATTTTACTTCGGGGTATTACCTATTTTAACGAAAGCTGCCGCTGCTTACGGAATTAGTGCAGCTGAAATGGGACGCGCTTCATTACTTGGTCAACCTGTTCACTTATTAAGTCCTCTTGTCGCATCCACTTATTTATTAGTCGGAATGGCCAAAGTTGATTTTGGTGAACATCAACGCTTTACTTTATTGTGGGCTGTTGGAACGACAATGGTGATGTTGATTACCGGAATAGTAATTGGGATTATTCCAATATAAGATAAAAAAGAGTAGCGGACATATTAATCTGTACCCTTTGTAAAGGACATTTTGAAAAAAGTTAGGCAACATCAAGAAGATGATTTCTGTATTCAACAGGAGTCATCTTTTTTAAATTCCAT
>NZ_VLTE01000332.1:0-408 GCF_007558965.1 Bacillus sp. HY001
TTTTTGAAAACATATCATTATTTATACCCTTCACCAATACGATCACTCATCATACTTCCCCCTTTCTATTGCTTTGTAGCAATGGAAAGGGCTTTTTTGTAAGCGGCTTTTACTTTCTTACATGGCATATTTAAGTGATTTTAACTTTTTTCCTTTGTAAAGAACTATTCATACAGATATACCAATTTTATTTTATTGCTTCTCTTGTATTATAATTTTTCTCCACTCTGAGATGAAAAATTCAATAAATTATTGAAGATTGATAGTTTAAAGCAAATAATTATCAAAAAGAACTGAAGTCAAAATGAATTTCAGTTCTTTTTATTAAATCTTATATTTTTATTTAACTCGACCGTATCCTGCAATATATTTACTCCAATAAGAACTATTTAAACTAGCTTCACCAAC
>NZ_VLTE01000333.1:0-248 GCF_007558965.1 Bacillus sp. HY001
TAATAGTCGTAGAAAGGATAATTCCACTAGAAGATTCGCTGGTACGGACTGAAACTTCAATAGGACTGCTTTGACTTCATTTTTATTGGAATCAATTTTCCCCTGGAAACCCTTTACACGATGGGCAGTTTTGATTCGAGGAAGTTAGACTGTATCAGCAGCAAATATTCTTCCTATCACAATTATAATCATGAGTGAAAAAACTCGGAACTCGTCATCGTACTGCTCTCGGTTTAACTATGTTAAGT
>NZ_VLTE01000334.1:0-240 GCF_007558965.1 Bacillus sp. HY001
GCGAAAAAATTTAGGGTTTTTATAGGTTGTTCCATCTGACAAAATGGCGAAATCTTTTAATCCTACATCCATTCCAATATAAGAATGTGTTTTCGGAAATTCTTGCACTTCTGTTTCAACTAACAATGACACAAAGTATCTACCAGAAGGGTTCCGTCTAACCGTAGCATTTAAAATACGTCCCTTTACTTCACGACTTTTGGCAAATCGAACAAGACCTAGTTTCGGCAATTTCATTTT
>NZ_VLTE01000335.1:0-266 GCF_007558965.1 Bacillus sp. HY001
TATAAAGTGGATAATTTATTACAAATGTTTCGAGATGCATTGTTAATCTCTGAGCCAATTTATAAAACAAATGAGCTAGTATGGAATAAGTGGAATGCCTACTTTAAAGATGTTGAAAACAATAATAATAAAGTATTAACCTCATCTCATGCATCTCCATCATTTACGGCATTAGTGTCTTGGCTAGAAAAAAAGCAAGAATCCGGTATTACATTAGTACAAATTTATGCGAAAATTGATTCCTATAAGGAAGAAATATATAAAGA
>NZ_VLTE01000336.1:0-213 GCF_007558965.1 Bacillus sp. HY001
TGTATTTCCCTAAAGGTTTATGTATATCTGTAAAGGTACACTTTTATAGACGCATCAAATAATTCCTACACCTTTAAACATGTAATAATAAAAAAAACAATTAAATATCCAAATAAAAACCCAATGATCTCATACATTCTGATATCACTGGGTTTTATAGGTTTAATATTTTTTTATCTTTTATTTTCACTTTACAATAAGAAATTGTGAAGG
>NZ_VLTE01000337.1:0-207 GCF_007558965.1 Bacillus sp. HY001
CTTTTGTTTTCTAATTTACTTTTCCATAATTACATATTATAATTCACTAGACAATACTGACGTTTTTGTCACTATAAACAAAACCCTAATAGAAAGAAGTGGTGATATAATGGTTATTGATTATAAAGAAAAAACTTTTTTCACTAGCAAAGATTTGGCTTTATCCGTTATAGGTGGACGTTGGAAAATAGCGATTATATGGTGTTT
>NZ_VLTE01000338.1:0-255 GCF_007558965.1 Bacillus sp. HY001
ACAGGAGGACACGGAGTGTAGTTTTCCTACATGAGTACCGCACTGGCAATGCAACGACGACATGCGACAGTTATCTTGACCGGACTTTTTAAATATCCATATCAATAAAGGTTTAAAAAGGAGGATCAAGAGAACCGAGCAGGTCAAGGCGCATTTGACAGGAGGACACGGAGTGTAGTTTTCCTACATGAGTACCGCACTGGCAATGCAACGACGACATGCGACAGTTATCTTGACCGGACTTTTTAAATATCC
>NZ_VLTE01000339.1:0-311 GCF_007558965.1 Bacillus sp. HY001
GTCTAATTAAAACAATTGCTGTCCCAAGAGCATACTTGAGACTGAAAAGGCACCAGCAGGTGGTAAAACATTAGTATATATGGGAGGTCCCAAACGGGGTGTAAAGGTTGTAGCAATCCAATTTCCATATTCACCAGCCAGCAAAGAGGGAGGTTTCATTATAAACCGTCCACTTAAAACGAAATGCCGAATGCTTATAGCGGTCTCATCAAATATTGTCAAGTTGCCAAAAAAGGAGGCATATGGTGAATCGAAACTTATTTGTTTAGCGCTTTCGTCCCAATACCCATTAATCGGAATAGGTATACCAC
>NZ_VLTE01000340.1:0-375 GCF_007558965.1 Bacillus sp. HY001
ATTAATATAACGTAACTGAATATTTCAGGGTGGTTGGTTGCTATCCTTTCTCTTTCATTTTATGGAGAAAGGAGGTGATCGCATGGAAATACTTTTCACGATAGCAATTGAAATTTTAAAAGTAATTGCTAGAGAAGTCGCTGTTTTTTTTGCAAAACGAGTAGGTAAATACCTATCAACGTCTTGGAAGAAAGCACGAAAAAAGCGACGAAAAACGAAAAGAACCACCCACAATGCCTGCAAGCGTGTGAAGGGCGGTTCTAAGAAAAAATAAACTTTTTTAGCAACTAGCCACCTTGCGGTAACAGTTACATAAGGCGAGATGTTGGAGCATCTCGTCTTCTTTAGTTTATGCAAAAACTATTGTTATAATAC
>NZ_VLTE01000341.1:0-435 GCF_007558965.1 Bacillus sp. HY001
TTGAACTACTCACCACTTAACGTCCTTACGGACTGTTTGAAGTGGGAGATTCCTAAGTACAGAAGCCTAGTGGCTTCTAATTCATTAGGCTATCCCCGTAGTTCCTACGGTTAGAAGCTTTAAAGCTTCATTTTTAAGATTGATACTTGCGTTAATATCTCTGTCGTGATGACTATTGCACGCAGGACAATCCCATTCACGAAGATTTAGATTCTTAACGTCTTTATTTTGATACCCACAACAAGAACATAATTGGCTTGAAGCAAATGTTTTGGATACCGGAATGACTTGTTTTCCATACCATTTTGCCTTGTATTCCAGCAACGTTCTAAATTGTGACCAAGATACTTCACTAATCGCTTTTGCTAACTTATGATTTTTTAACATATTCGATACTTGCAAATCTTCTATACCGATAACATCGTGGTTTTTGAT
>NZ_VLTE01000342.1:0-296 GCF_007558965.1 Bacillus sp. HY001
ACGAGGCAGTATCGTTACCTCCTATTATCAAGCATTTATTTTACCCATCTTGATAAATTTATCGACGCATTTACATCCCTATCGTGATGGCTATTGCACCCAACACAGTCCCATTCACGAATCTTTAAACTCCACTGTCCTTCTGGTTGAACTGAATGGTCGTATTTAACTCCGCAACATGAGCAAATCTTGCTTGAGGCGAACCATTTATCAGCTTTTACATACGCAATGCCATACTTCTCGCACTTGTATGATAAACATTGAAAGAAGAAGTTTAGTTTTTGAAATGAAAATGC
>NZ_VLTE01000343.1:0-260 GCF_007558965.1 Bacillus sp. HY001
TCTAATTCTGTTACATCAACAATTAGACTAGCAAATCTCCATGCTAATAAATCTGTAGATAAAACGTTTGCGGAAGTTGGTGATGTATTAACTTACACCTTTGCTCTTACTAACGATGGAAATGTTGCAGCGAACAATGTATTACTATCTGATTCAATTGCGAATGGAACCGCTTTTGTCCCAAACAGCGTTATAGTTAACAGTGTTACTCAGCCAGGCGTTACACCAGCTAGCATCAATATTGGTAGCATCAATGCTAA
>NZ_VLTE01000344.1:0-295 GCF_007558965.1 Bacillus sp. HY001
CAAGCGCAAACGATCCTTTTCTCTCAAAAAGAACTTCTTCCTGTTTACCTAGAAAACAATCAAAAAAAGTTAGAAAAGACGTTACAAAAAATAGATGATTATGAACGCGGCAAAAAAAGACCTAAACAAGTTGCATTAGAAACTTGTTTAATTGGCTTAAGAAAACGAAAACAAAAATTAGAACAAAAAATTGAAATGTATGCAAAACATATTAAAAATAAAACATTACCTCCTATTATTTTTGGTGGGCGGAAAAATTTCTATGAAAGAATGAAAAACAAGATATCCAATCAAG
>NZ_VLTE01000345.1:0-238 GCF_007558965.1 Bacillus sp. HY001
AAGCTTGAAGTGGGGGTTTCTAACGTTTCGACCTAACGGACGATTAACGTCAGGGGAGTTAACACATTAGCGAGCTGTTTCACGCCTAACCCCTCTATCCCATTTGTCCATGCATTTGGGATTACTTTTCGTAAAATGTTAGCCGCAGCATTTACATCTGCATTAATTAAAGTTTTATTTGCTGAACGATATATGCCGCGCTCTATTCGTTTTCCTGAAAAAGTTGTATTTTGGTCAT
>NZ_VLTE01000346.1:0-286 GCF_007558965.1 Bacillus sp. HY001
AGCCGCAGCATTTACATCTGCATTAATTAAAGTTTTATTTGCTGAACGATATATGCCGCGCTTTATTCGTTTTCCTGAAAAAGTTGTATTTTGGTCATCTTTTCTATATGTTGGAATGAAGTCGTTATCCAGAAAACTTGCTTTCGATGTATATGATTCTTCAGTTACAACAACTTGGATGCCTACAACATTTGCTTTGTATGTAATCATTTGAATCAGTAAACTATGCGGGAGATGACAAAACGATTGGTTATTTCTTTTTCCCATATTCGTTTCTTGTTTCCAA
>NZ_VLTE01000347.1:0-262 GCF_007558965.1 Bacillus sp. HY001
GAAGTTGGTTCATCCAAAAAATAGATTTGACCAGTATTCTCCAACTGAAATGCTAATTTTAAACGTTGCAACTCGCCACCAGATAAGGTAGTCATTGACTGACTTAGATTTAAATAATCAAGTCCTACCTGTTTTAAATTATCTAGCTTTTTATAGATATTTGAAATGTCTTTAAAAAAATCCAAAGCTTCATAAATCGGTAATGAAAGTACTTCATAAATATTTTTTCCTTGATATTTATATTGGAGAGCTTCTTTGCTAT
>NZ_VLTE01000037.1:0-284 GCF_007558965.1 Bacillus sp. HY001
GCGAGGAAAAATTCTTTCGAAAAGTACAAAAATGGTTCTCACACTTCTTATAAATCCAAAAAAGATGTAATCCAAGGATTTTATGCCAATTATGAAAGGCTGATTATAGGAAAGAAAGTAGTTCATATTCAGTCTATTGGAGAAGTGAAAACAAGCCAGCAACTACCAAGAAACAAAAAGCCATCCAATCCAAGAGTTACATTTGACGGTCGTCACTGGTGGATTAGTGTAGGGTTCCAAGAAGACTTTGCATCCCAAGAACTAACCAATGAGTCGATTGGTGT
>NZ_VLTE01000348.1:0-608 GCF_007558965.1 Bacillus sp. HY001
TTCTTTAAGCTATCTGTAGCGGCTAAGAAACTATTCTTAGACATTGCCATGCAACAACATACAGAAACAACATTAAAGCGTTCATTGGACAAGCAGGATGAAAGAGGCAACAAAACTCACTTCGGTGGGATGTATCGTTTCTTACATAAAAAATATCCGCATCAAATCCGTTCCGTTATCGATGAATTAACAACGGCATTACCATGTACGGGGAATCCCCTATTCAAAATTTGCAAAATGCAAAAAGGGGTAAAGCATACAAAACGATATACAACCTTATATTTATCTATTCATTCGGACTTTTTATGTACAAAAGAATCTGGAGAAGAGCAACACAGGGATCCATTTACACCAAAAGCTACCTATGCTCGTAAAGCGAAATTTATAGAAGCAGTTCTACAAGAGATGAATATCGGTGAACTGTCTGCAGACATGAATAAATTCATTCATGTATTAAAGCATACTTGTCATCGCCAAATCCGCAGTGTAATTCGCGGACTTCGTGACATAATTGATCGAAAAGAAGGATATCCAACGAAAATTGTATATACATTGAAAAAACTATTACATCAAACATCTCAATATCAAATCCTTGATGCTGCAGCGAA
>NZ_VLTE01000349.1:0-260 GCF_007558965.1 Bacillus sp. HY001
CCTTGAGCACCAGTAGCACCTTGAGCGCCAGCTGGTCCTTGAGCACCAGTAGCACCTTGAGCGCCAGCTGGTCCTTGAGCACCAGTAGCACCTTGAGCACCCGCTGGTCCTTGAGCACCAGTAGCACCTTGAGCGCCGGCTGGTCCTTGAATACCTTGAGGTCCAGTAGCACCTTGAGCACCAGCCGGTCCTTGAGCACCAGTAGCACCTTGAGCACCAGCCGGTCCTTGAGCACCAGTAGCACCTTGAGCACCAGCCGG
>NZ_VLTE01000350.1:0-248 GCF_007558965.1 Bacillus sp. HY001
ACTTAACATAGTTAAACCGAGAGCAGTACGATGACGAGTTCCGAGTTTTTTCACTCATGATTATAATTGTGATAGGAAGAATATTTGCTGCTGATACAATCTAACTTCCTCGAATCAAAACTGCCCATCGTGTAAAGGGTTTCCAGGGGGAAATTGATTCCAATAAAAATGAAGTCAAAGCAGTCCTATTGAAGTTTCAGTCCGTACCAGCGAATCTTCTAGTGGAATTATCCTTTCTACGACTATTA
>NZ_VLTE01000351.1:0-240 GCF_007558965.1 Bacillus sp. HY001
GAAGAACAACGAGTTGTAGAAGAAGCACCGATTGCAGAAGAACAACGAGTTGTAGAAGAAGCACCGATTGCAGAAGAGCAGCCAGTTGTAGAAGAAGCGCCGGTCGCAGAAGAACAACAAGTTGTAGAAGAAGCGCCGGTCACAGAAGAACAACGAGTTGTAGAAGAAGCACCGATTGCAGAAGAACAACGAGTTGTAGAAGAAGCACCGATTGCAGAAGAGCAGCCAGTTGTAGAAGAA
>NZ_VLTE01000352.1:0-590 GCF_007558965.1 Bacillus sp. HY001
CACCACGGGACCATTTGGTTGCGGGGACAGGATTTGAACCTGCGACCTTCGGGTTATGAGCCCGACGAGCTACCGTGCTGCTCCACCCCGCGATAATAAAATATTTGATTTAGAAAAAATGGAGGAGGTAGAGGGATTCGAACCCCCGCGCGACTCTCGCCGCCTGTCGGTTTTCAAGACCGATCCCTTCAGCCGAACTTGGGTATACCTCCGAGATAGAAACGTCTAATGGTGGACCTTGTAGGACTCGAACCTACGACCGGACGGTTATGAGCCGTCTGCTCTAACCAGCTGAGCTAAAGGTCCTTTATGGTAGCGGCGGAGGGGATCGAACCCCCGACCTCACGGGTATGAACCGTACGCTCTAGCCAGCTGAGCTACACCGCCATAAATGATATTAAAAAAGTGGAGCCTAGCGGGATCGAACCGCTGACCTCCTGCGTGCAAGGCAGGCGCTCTCCCAGCTGAGCTAAGGCCCCATGTTTTTGGAAAATCGGGAAGACAGGATTTGAACCTGCGACCCCCTGGTCCCAAACCAGGTGCTCTACCAAGCTGAGCCACTTCCCGTTAATAAAAGCGCGCCCGAGAGG
>NZ_VLTE01000353.1:0-514 GCF_007558965.1 Bacillus sp. HY001
CATTTACTGGAAGTTATCAAGAGTTATTAGAATCGGATACCATAACAGGGAGAATGCTTCAACAACCCATAAAATTCAAAAAAACAAGATCTTTTTCTGAATATATTCAGGTGAATCATATTGAATCTCATAATGTCCATGATGTTGATGTTAAAATTCCAGTTGGAATTATGACAGTAATATCAGGTCCTGCAGGTTCGGGAAAAAGTACTTTAGTTAACGCCGTGAAACGGCAGGTTTCTCCGAACCTTTATATTGATTTAAAACAAGACTCCATAGGTATAAATATAAGGTCGACACCAGCAACTTATTTAAATATATTATCTCCAATTAGAAAACTCTTTGGGAAGGATAATAATGTATCCATACAACTATTTAGTTTTAATGGAAAAGGGGCTTGTCCAAAATGTAAAGGGAAAGGGGTGACAATTACAGAAATGGCCTTTATGGATCCTGTGACTCAAACATGTGAACTTTGCAACGGAAAACGATATAGCAAAGAAGCTCTCCAATA
>NZ_VLTE01000038.1:0-42095 GCF_007558965.1 Bacillus sp. HY001
CCTCAAGGTGCTCAAGGACCAGCGGGTGCTACCGGTGCCACTGGACCTCAAGGTGTTCAAGGTAACACGGGTGCTACTGGACCTCAGGGTGCTCAAGGACCAGCGGGTGCTACCGGTGCCACTGGACCTCAAGGTGTTCAAGGTAACACGGGTGCTACTGGACCTCAAGGTGTTCAAGGACCAGCGGGTGCTACCGGTGCCACTGGACCTCAAGGTATTCAAGGTCCAACAGGTGCTACCGGCGCTACTGGTATAGGAGTTACTGGGCCTACCGGACCTTCTGGTGGACCAACTGGACCTACTGGGCCTACCGGACCTAGCTTCCCTGTGGCAACAATTGTCGTTACAAACAACATTCAGCAAACAATACTTCAATTTAACAACTTCATTTTTAATACTGCAATTAACATAAACAACATTATCTTCAACGGCACAGATACAGTTACTGTTATCAACGCTGGTATTTATGTCATTAGCGTATCCATCTCTACAACTGCACCAGGATGTGCCCCACTTGGAGTAGGAATTTCAATAAATGGAGCAGTCGCAACTGACAACTTCTCTTCAAATCTAATAGGCGACTCACTTTCATTCACTACGATCGAAACATTAGCTGCCGGCGCAAACATTTCTGTTAAATCTACTCTTAGCGAAATTACAATTCCTGAAACAGGCAACACTAACATTCGTCTTACTGTATTTAGAATCGCTTAAATTCCACGATCTATTGTTTATGGCAAATAAAAAAAGAGCGAGAAACTCGCTCTTTTTTTGTTATGTACAATAATTCATTACTACTCTAATTCAATTGAAACATTTTTTTGTGGTACAAATGTAGAAATTGCATGTTTATAAATAAGCTGTTGCTTACCTTCTGTTTCCAGTAGGACTGTAAAATTATCAAATCCTTTAATTAATCCACGAAGCTGGAAACCATTTAATAAGTACAGCGTAACAAACGTATTCTCTTTACGGAGTTGATTTAAAAACTGATCTTGAATATTGATTGATTGCTTCATGTCGAATCCTCCTCTTTTTCTCTACTTACTATTATTCGACTTTAGTTGTAACTTTCCTTCTATGTATCGTAAAATTTCTGACGTTTTTTCACCGTCTGTAACATCAAACCATGTGACATCCATCTTATTACGGAACCATGTTAATTGACGCTTTGCATAACGACGTGAATTCGTCTTTAATTGTGATACCGCTTCTTCTAAAGAGACACGATCCTCAAAATAATCATATATCTCTTTATACCCAATCGCTTGAATAGATTGACAATCTCGTATCCCGCTATTATACAATCCTTCTACTTCTTTTAATAAACCTTGGTCCATCATTATATCAACTCGCAAGTTAATGCGATCGTATAGCATTTCTCGATCCATTGTCAAGCCAATCAAGGAAACATCGTATAATAACTCGTTTTCTTGTTTTTCAAGTTGATCACTCATTTTTTCACCCGTCGTGTGGAAAATTTCTAACGCCCTAATGACACGGCGTACATTATTTGCATGAATACGCTCAGCGCTTTCTGGGTCTACTTCTTGTAACTTTTTATGTACATATTCCACACCACGTTCTAATGCTAACTGTTCCATTTGCGCTCGGTATATAGTATCACCAGCATCATCCGTAAACTGATAATCGAATAAAACAGATTGTATATACAGGCCAGTTCCACCAACGATAATTGGCAATTTACCACGCTCTGTAATCTCTCGAATATGCTTACGAACACGTTCTTGAAATTCGGCAACAGAAAATGATTCTTCCGGATTTTTTATATCGACCATATAATGTGGAATTCCATCCATCTCTTCTTTCGTCACCTTTGCAGTTCCAATATCCATCGTACGATAAATCTGCATGGAATCTCCACTTATAATTTCACCATTCAACGCTTTAGCAAGATCAATACTTAACTTCGTCTTCCCAACAGCCGTTGGCCCAATGATGACAGCAACTTTTTCACGTTGCACTTCTCCCATATCATTCAACTCTCTTTATGTGATGTACTCCATCTATTGATTATATCCAATCTTACCAATTTTAACGGCATGATTGCAAGTTCTTTCATTCCGGTACATGAAATTATAAAGTGAAACTTTAATCAGCCCTCACCAATCGGACTTTTATGGGCAGTTGATCCCCCACCTAACTTCTTTGCTTTCGCTGAATTTTGAGGTGGGGGTCTTACTGCCCATTAAAGCGGGATAAATAAAAAAGAACATAGTTTGTCCAATTCCGCATATACATGATAAAAAATACCTTCGAGAGGATGAGTTGACTATGAAACAATCCACCATTAATTTTTCATCTTTAACAAAAGACCTCATTTTAGCTACTGCTACAAAAGAACAAAATTGCTCACAAGAAGAATTATACTTCGCCTTAAATTGTTTGCTACGTTCTTTTCATTCTACTCTCCAAGAAACAACATTACATCCAGAAAATGAAAATACAGAATATATTCAAAATCAATTTTGCAGTGCATATAAAATTATTACAGGTAAAACGATTTATCCTTTTCAATAATCCACAAAAGGCGGTTGCTTATACAATTTCAAGCAACCGCCTTTCATATTCATACATATATACTACTCTATAACTTTCACTTTTACAGATTTGCGCCCCCAGTTATCAGCACTACCATCTGAACCAACTAAAACATCAATACGATTTCCTTTAATCGCGCCACCTGTATCTCCAGCAATCGCTTCTCCATATCCTTCTACCCATACTTTTGATCCAAGTGGAATCACTTTAGGATCAACAGCAATGACTTTCATATTTGGATTTGCTGTTAAATCATGCCCCATTGCAGTTAATACACGACCACCATACGTACCATTCTCACTTGGGTGCGCTGTATACGCTGTCGCTTCTACTGTTATTTCACGTCCACCAGCAGGCGCACTTGTTCCAGTAGATTTCGCAACTGGTTTCGCAGTTGGCTTCTCTTTTACCACAGGTTTACTTGATTCTACATTCTTAACAGACTCTTTACTCTTAACTGCTTTATTATTTTTAACCGTCGTATTTACTTTTTCCGGTGCTTCTTCTTGCGTGACAACTTCTTTCTTTTCAATCACAGGTGCCGTCCCCGTTAAAAATGGCACGTGAACATATCCTGTTTTTCCATTATAGTCAAATTGTAACCATTCATTTTGAACTTGATTTGTCGTTTCAATTACATCATTTTTATTAAGTTTACCAAGAATTTCAGAGTCCGTATTCGCTCCAGTACGAACATTTAGCACGCCTGCTGTTACATAATATGTACTTTTTGTAAACTCAGCACTCACAAACGCTTCTTGACCATTTAATTTAATTTTTGTCCATCCATTTTCTGTATTTACAACATCTAATGTATTTCCACTCAACATTTTACCTACAAGCTTTGATTCTACATTTGGGTTTTCTCTAACATTTAATACATCTGTTGTTACAATCGTTTCTGCTTTCGCAGAACCCGCAAAAATCCCAAGACCAAAAACTGCTGCTGTTGCTATACCTAATAATTTTTTCATGAATAGCCTCCATTTGCTTTGTTTTCGTATTTTCATTATAGCAACAGATTTTTGAGATTTTTAGAAATCACACAATTACAAACCATTCGTAATATGCGATTAATGAGTTGTAACATAAATTTCCATATTAATGAATTCTCTTTCCAATAGAATTCCCAATAGTTTTCATATATTTTCCACGTACAAGCACCAGAATTTTTTTCCAGAAAAAATTACAGTATTACTTTTTTGTTACAAAAAATTCATATTTCATTACATCTTTTACCAAAATCCATCATTCTCCAATTATTAACCTTCTTTTTTGTAATAAAAAGGAGCAGCTAATAAAAGCTCCTCCTTTTTCATGTGTTATTTAACTTTCTTTTTCCAAATCCCCATCATAAGAGCTGAAACAACTGTCCCTATCAATATCGAGAAAATATATAACACCGGTTTATTTACTAATGCGATAACAAACAATCCACCATGTGGTGCTGGTAATGTAATTTGGAATAACATAGATAATGCACCCGCAATACTTGAACCAACAACACAACTTACTATTACTCGAATCGGATCTGCAGCTGCAAATGGAATCGCACCTTCTGTAATAAACGACGCTCCCATAATATAATTTGTTAAACCAGATTTACGTTCTGCCTCAGTAAATTTTGATTTAAAGAAAGTAGTTGCGAATGCAATCGCTAACGGCGGTACCATACCACCAGCCATAACTGCTGAGTGAATTCCAAAGTTTTGCGCTTCTATTGCAGCAATGCCAAATGTAAATGCAGCTTTATTAATTGGACCACCCATATCAATTGCCATCATGCCACCTAAAATAAGACCTAATAATATAGCATTTGTACCGTTCAAACCATTTAACCATCCTGTTAACATTTCATTCAATGCTACTACAGGCGGAATTACTATTTTTTGCATAACAACTCCTGTAATCAATAATCCAAAGACTGGATATAACAATACAGGCTTAATTCCTTCTAACTGTACTGGTAATCCTGAGAACAATCGTTTCAATCCTACAACAACATACCCAGCTAAGAAACCAGCTATTAATCCACCTAAAAACCCAGCATTCGCATGTGCTGCTAAAAATCCACCGACAACACCAGGCATAAAACCAGGTCGATCAGCAATAGAACTCGCAATAAATCCAGCTAAAATTGGTACGAGGAATAAAAACGCCCCTGTTTTACCTCCACCAATAGACATTAACAATTCAGCCAATGGTCCTTCTGCTTTTATACCACCAATCCAAAATGCTAGTGCAATTAAAATTCCGCCACCAACAACGAATGGAAGCATATTACTTACACCGCTCATTAAGTGCTTATAAATGCCTAACCCTTTTCCTTTCTCTGTGCTCTCTGTCTTCCCATCTTCCTTTATCCCTTTAAAAATTGACGCATCTTGTTTTACAGCTCGATTAAGAAGCACTTCCGTTTTTCTAATCCCATCAGCGACTGGCACCTGGATGACATGTTTCCCAGCAAAGCGGTTCATTTCTACTTGTTTGTCTGCTGCAACAATTATAGCCGTTGCGCGTTCAATATCTTCTTTCGTTAAACCGTTTTTTATGCCTGTTGATCCATTCGTTTCAACTTTAATTGCTATACCCAGCTCTGCTGCTTTTGCTTTCAAGCTATCCGCTGCCATATACGTGTGAGCGATTCCAGTTGGGCAAGCCGTAACCGCTAATACGTACGGTTCATTTCCTTCTGGTTTTGCAACTTCAACCTCTTCTTCTTCTTTTTCATTCTCTTTTTCATCAAATAAACGAAGAAGTTCCTCTTCATCCTTTGCTTCTAATAATTGCTTACGAAATCCTTCATCCATTAATACTGTAGATAGACGCGATAACGTTTCTAAATGAGTATTATTCGCCCCTTCGCTCGCAGCAATCATAAAGAATAAATGCGCTGGCTGTCCGTCAAGCGATTTATAGTTGATACCGCTTACACTTCTACCAAAACAAATCGCTGGTTGCTTAACAGCTTTTGTTTTCGCATGAGGGATCGCAATCCCTTCCCCTATTCCAGTCGTACTTTGTGACTCCCTCTTTAAAATAGCTTCTTTAAATTCCGCTTTACTATTTAAACGATTTGCACCGTCTAATTTCTCAACTAATTCATCTATGACAGCTTCTTTATTTGAAGCTGTCAAATTCATAATAACTGTATCCCTTTTTAATAGTTCTGTAATTTTCATATGTTGCTTCCCCCTATCGCTTAGTTACAATTACTTGCGACAATAATTCTTCTACTTTTTCCTTTTCACATAAATCAGCTGAAAATGCTGTTGCACTCCCTGTTGCAACGCCATATTGAAATGCCTTTTCAATATCTTTCGTCTGTTCATATTTCCCTACAAATCCTGCAACGAGAGAATCTCCAGCCCCAACCGAATTAATTACAACACCTTTTGGAACAGTTGCTTCATATATACCTTCTGCCGTAAATAGTAAAGCTCCATCTCCAGCCATTGATACGATAACGTGCTCTACACCTTGTTCAATTAATTTTCTTCCATACGGTAAAATATCTTCTACTGTGGAAATCTCTACACCGAATAACTCACCAAGTTCATGATGATTAGGCTTTATTAAAAATGGTTTATTTTTAATTACATGCTGCAGTGCACTACCACTTGCATCAACCACTACGCGAATACCTTTTTCAGCTCCGAGCGCTGCGATCGATTCATAAAAAGTAGTTGAGATAGACGCTGGTACACTTCCAGCCAGTACAACACAATCTCCCTGCTTCATACTTTCAATCTGTTTCATTAATTGTTCAAATTGTTCTTTTGTCACATTAGGACCTTGCCCATTTAATTCCGTCTCTTCTTGTCCTTTTATTTTCACATTAATTCGGGAATCTCCGTCTACTTGGATGAAGTTTGTTGTTACACCTTCCGCCTGTAATATATCTTTAATAAATCGACCGGTAAATCCACCAGTAAATCCAAGTGCTATATTTTCCACACCTAAACGATGGAGAACGCGAGAAACGTTAATGCCTTTTCCTCCAGGAAATTTCATATCTTTCTTTGCTCGATTTACTGCGCCTAAATCGAAGGAATTAACTTGTACTACATAATCAATAGATGGATTTAAAGTAACTGTATAGATCATTGTTTATCAGCCTCAATTACATTGGTTTGTCTTTTATATTTTTCTAAATCAATTTCTAAATGGTTTGTAATAATATTTGCCTCTTCAACATTGGCAATTTTCGCAAACGCAACTTCTGAAAACTTACTTTCATCAATTAAGAAATATCCTTCGTTTGCTAATGTTAATGCCATTTGTTTTAAAAGCGCCTCTTCTGGATCCGGTGTTGTAAAACCAAGTTGTTCATGCACACCATTCGCGCCTAAAAAACATTTATCAAAACGATACTTTTGCATACTTTCCTGTGCCATAGCACCAATTAAGGCTTTCGTCCTACTTTTCATCATTCCGCCTAGTAAATATGCACGAATATTATTTTCAACTAAAGCTTCAATATGCATAAGTCCATTTGTAACGACAGTGACGTCTTTATTTATTAAAAATGGAATCATTTCAAATGTCGTACTTCCTGCATCTAAATAAATACAATCACCTTGTTCAACAATGCTAGCCGCATGCTTCGCAATTTGTTGTTTTATTTGAATGTTTTTGGATGATTTTTCAACCATCGTCGGCTCCTGTCCTTTTCCTGTTAAAACAGCCGCACCACCGTGAACTCTTTTTAATAACCTTTGTTTTTCCAATTGCGCTAAATCACGACGAATTGTTGATTCAGAGCTTTCTGTTCTTTCCACTAATTGTTGTAATTTAACAACCTTCAGCTCTTTTACAAGTTGCAATATCATTTGATGACGTTCAGGAGTTAACATTTCATTCACCTCTTCTTTGATTACAGTATAATGAAAACGATCACAAAAATCAACCATAAACATTCATAAATAACCAAAATCAATCACAAACAGTTATAAACAACAAAAAAGAAACCCATTTGATATACCAATCAAATGGGTTTCTTTGCTTGATTCACTTATAAAGAAGCTTTATATATGCTTAAAACATCGTCTTTATTTAATTTTTTAAAGTTACCAAATTCGCCATAAGCCATCGCTTTATCCGCCATTAAATCAATTTCATTTTCTCCAATAGCGTAATCAGCTAATGTTACCGGCGCCTCAATTGAAGTCCAAAATTGACGTAACGCCTCAATTCCTTCTAACGCAATTTCTCGATCAGTTTTCCCATCTGTTTCAACATCGAATACACGAATAGCGAACTGTTTAAAACGACTTACATTTTCATCTACGACATGCTTCATCCAGTTCGGGAATAAAATTGCAAGGCCACCCCCGTGTGGTATATCATGAACCGCAGAAACTGCATGCTCAATATTGTGAGTTGCCCAGTCCCCTTTTACTCCCATCGCTAAAATGCCGTTTAACGCCATAGTACCGCAATATAAAATGGTTTCTCTATGCTCATAATTTTCTAAATCACTTAAAAGCTTAGGAGCAGTTTCAATTACTGTTTTTAAAATAGATTCACAATAACGATCTTGTAACTCTGTATTTGTTCCGTGATGGAAATATTGCTCTAATACGTGTGACATAATATCTACCATACCGTAAATTGTTTGGTCCCTCGGTACAGACGCAGTATGAACTGGATCTAAAATCGAAAACTGCGGGAAAGTAACTGGGCTACCCCAGCCATATTTTTCATTCGTTTCCCAGTTTGTAATGACAGAACCCGCATTCATTTCAGACCCTGTCGCTGCAAGAGTAAGCACCGTACCAAATGGTAACGCCTCACTAGCAAATACTTTTTTCGTTACAATTTCCCATACATCTCCATCGTACTTACTACCAGCAGCAATTGCCTTCGTACAGTCGATCACACTTCCTCCGCCAACTGCTAAAATAAATTCAACACCATTATCTTTACAAATTTGAATCCCTTTCTTTACAGTTGATACACGTGGATTCGGTTCAACGCCTGTCAATTCAAATACTTCTGCATTTATATCTTTTAAAATAGAAAGTACATTATCATAAATACCGTTTCTTTTAATGCTGCCTCCCCCGTATACGAGAAGAACTTTTTTTCCGAACTGTGGAATTTCAGTTTTTAACTGTTCCAATTGACCTTTACCAAAAATAAGTTTCGTCGGATTACGAAATACAAAATTTTGCATATCCCTTTACCATCCCTTCTATATGAAAAGCAACTATACTTTTGTATACCATATTTTTTTCATTTCACAAAAATATTTGCCTAACAAAAAAATCCCAGCCTACAGGCTGAGATTTTTTATTGGTAATAAGGTGAGATCATTAAGTAAACAATAACACCAGATAAACTTACATATAACCAAATCGGCATCGTCCAACGTACAATTTTACGATGACGTGTTAATTGATTTGTAAAACCAAATACAAGTGCAAACAATGCAAGTGGTACAATAATTGCTGCAAGGATAATATGTGTAATTAAAATAATGAAGTACACATATTTAATGAATCCTTCCCCACCAAAATGTGTTGCCGGCGCCAAGTAATGATACGATAAATAAGAAACACAAAATAGCAACGTCGTTGTAAATGCTGCCAGGATGAAACCGCGGTGCATTTTCACATTCTTCTTAATAATCGAGTATAAAGCTGCTAATAAGAATACGAACGTAAAGCTATTAAAAATTGCATTTAACATTGGTAAAATCGTTACATCAAAATGTACTTCTCCTTCATAGCCAACAGGTCCAAAGAACAAAAATAAAATAATCGCATTTACAATTACAGAAAGCGTTATCACAATAGGAGCATAGCTTTTCTGATTAGTTGATTGATCCACCAAAATGGTCACTCCTCTTCCTTCAAATATGTATACGTAACCTCACTATTTTAACATATTATTCACAGTGTAAATGTGACAATAGTTTGACACAGTAAGACAGAGCAAAGAAAAAAATCCTTCTTAATAAAACTTCTTAAGAAGGATTTTATCGCTTTATTATTTAAATAGCAATGTAATTAGTTTTTGTTGAAAAACGTATTGCTATATGCTTGAAAAATTTCAGACACTTGATATCCCATTAAAGAAATTGCTGTTAATGAAAAGAAACCAATCATAAGAAATCGAAACCACATATAAATCTCCTCCTTGTATTTAGCTTAAAAAGCAGTCGCTATATTACAAGTTGAGTGGCACTCTTCATCGTCACTTTCCTTTTTCTTTACAATTGCTGTTATAAATCGAATCATAAAGAATATAACAAAAGGAATTTGTTCGTAATTTACCTTGGCATAGTTTGGCAACGGCTCGCGCTGCACATCGAACGGGGATGAGAAGGAATAGAACATACCTTGCTCTTCCATATATACAATTACAATTTTCATACAAAACATTATTCCTAGAAACGAAACAATATCTTGCCATTCTGTCGTATATAACAGGTTATACAGCTCTAATACGTACTCTTCCATTGTCATCCCCCCTTCCTTTTTTACCATTTTGCTCGCCTTCGTATAAAAAGTCAAGAAAAAAGTTTATATTCACTATGACAATAGTAATTACTTGTTTCTATGATTATATATGATTCTTTTATAGCAATGATTGGGTGTAACTCTCTTCTAAAACAAGAAATTAGAATCGAACAGATTCCTCATTTTTACTTTTAGGATTCAACACTGCACTATTTTTATTTCTATTGAAAATAAAATAAGAAAGTATTATAAGAACAGTAACAAGCATCGTTAATAGTGCCTGTGAACGTAAAGATTCAATTACGAGCATTGCAACTAAAACTGCTATAATCGCAGCAATTGTAACATATGTTACATATGGAAAAAGCCACATTTTCACTTTCAAATTTTGTTGTTCCGCTTTCCCCATTTTTTTACGTATCTTGAAATGTGAAACTGCTATAACGAGATAAACGAGTAACGCAATCCCACCAGATGCATTCACTAAAAATAAAAATACTTTATCTGGAGATATGTAACTAAAAACCACTCCAACGTAAGCAAAGAAAGTTCCAAATAAAACCGCCCGAACTGGAACACCACTACTATTCAATTTCAAAAATGCCTTTGGCGCATCTCCTCTTTCTGCCATTGAAAAAAGCATTCTTGAGTTCGTATATAAACCCGAATTTAAACAAGAAAGTACAGCTGTTAAAACGATAAAATTCATAATTTGCGCTGCCGCTGGTATCCCTATATGTTCCAGTACCGCCACAAACGGACTTTTTAGTATGTTCGCCGAATTCCACGGAAGGAGTGTAACAACTACAGCGATCGATCCAATGAAAAATACGAGAATACGCCAAATTACACTATTTGTTGCTGTTTTTACGGCTTTTACAGGTTCGGCAGACTCTCCAGCGGCTACTGCAACAATCTCAGATCCCATAAATGAAAATATAACGACGGTGATTCCAAGTAACACCGAACTTATACCATTTGGCATAAATCCTCCTTGACCTACTAAATTCGAAGTGCCAGGTGCTTCCGTTCCTGGTACAAATCCTAAAATAACAGCTAGTCCAAGACAAAGGAACAAAACAATACTTATTACTTTAATAAATGAAAACCAATATTCAAATTCTCCAAATGATTTCACCGAGAAAACATTCGTCAATGTTAATAAAATCGTTAATATTAAGCTTAATAACCAGAGCGGGATTTCTGGAATCCAGTATTGAATAATACCAGCACCTGCTGTAGCTTCTATTGCAATAACAATTACCCAGAAAAACCAATATAGCCACCCAATTGTATAACCTGCCCATGGACCAATTGCCTCTCTTGCATATGTTGCAAATGAACCACTTGTCGGATTAATAGCTGCCATTTCTCCTAGCATTCTCATAACGAAAATAACTAGAAGTCCTGCTAATGCATATGAAACGATAGAACCTGGACCTGCTGAATGCACAACCGCACCACTTCCAACAAACAAACCAGCTCCTATTACGCCGCCAATGGAAATCATTGTAATGTGGCGTATTTTGAGGTCTTTCTTAAGATTTTTATCCAACTCTTGTACATCCCCTTCCAAACTTAATTTTGAAATTTATGTAAGAGTATTATGCGAAAAATCTTGTCCTATACTTTAAAATATATCAAAATATTCTGAATTTAACAATCGTAATTCGACCTCCTCCAGAAATTATTTCATTAGGTTTAATAATTTCCCATACACAATTGTTGAGAAAATTATAGTCGCCTTACAAAAGGGTGAATTTTTAGATATTATTAAATAAACAAGATTATACATCTAGACAACTTTTTGTATAGGAGTGTTGATATGTTAAACAAGTTCAAATTCATTTGTTGTACTTTAGTAATTTTCTTACTGCTACCGCTAGCTCCCTTTCAAGCACAAGCAGCAAACAATTTAGGATCAAAATTACTCGTTGGATACTGGCATAACTTCGATAATGGTACTGGTATTATTAAATTAAGAGACGTTTCACCGAAATGGGATGTAATCAATGTATCTTTCGGTGAAACTGGTGGTGATCGTTCCACTGTTGAATTTTCTCCTGTGTATGGTACGGATGCAGAATTCAAATCAGATATTGCTTATTTAAAAAGTAAAGGAAAGAAAGTAGTTCTTTCAATAGGTGGACAAAATGGGGTCGTTTTACTTCCTGATAATGCCGCTAAGCAACGTTTTATTAATTCCATACAATCTCTAATTGATAAATACGGTTTTGATGGAATAGATATCGACCTTGAATCAGGAATTTACTTAAACGGAAATGACACTAATTTCAAAAACCCAACGACTCCTCAAATCGTAAATCTTATTTCAGCTATTCGGACAATCTCAGATCATTATGGTACAAATTTTCTATTAAGCATGGCTCCTGAAACAGCTTATGTTCAAGGCGGTTATAGCGCATATGGAAGCATCTGGGGTGCATATTTACCGATTATTTACGGAGTGAAAGACAAACTAACATACATTCACGTTCAACACTACAACGCTGGTAGTGGGATTGGAATGGACGGTAATAACTACAATCAAGGTACTGCAGACTACGAAGTCGCTATGGCAGATATGCTCTTACATGGTTTTCCAGTAGGTGGTAATGCAAATAACATTTTCCCAGCTCTTCGTTCGGATCAAGTCATGATTGGACTTCCTGCAGCACCAGCTGCCGCTCCAAGTGGCGGATATATTTCTCCAACTGAAATGAAAAAAGCTTTAGATTATATCATTAAAGGAATTCCTTTCGGAGGAAAGTATAAACTTTCAAATCAAAGTGGCTATCCTGCATTCCGCGGCCTAATGTCCTGGTCTATTAATTGGGATGCAAAAAACAACTTTGAATTCTCTAATAACTACAGAACATATTTTGATGCGATTCCCTTGAAAAAATAATAAAAAAACCAACAATAGGTTTTATATGATCTATTGTTGGTTTTTTATTTATGTAAATTACTTTTTCACTTCTACATGATGAAAAGATTCCTTTCCATTTTAACACTTTAAATAAAACTCACATAATATTCCATGTTTAACTAATAAAAAAAGAGAACTTTCTCTGAAAGTCCTACTACTCTTGAATAGTCTAGTTGCTATTTTGCCTTAACACAAATACTGAAAGTTCAGGTACACTCCAAAATCTAACAGGCATTCGGGTTGTCCCAATACCACGATTTACGTATAAATGTAACGGCTTATTCTTCCCTTCTAATTCATACATACCTTCCACATAGCTCTCAGCTAATTTTGTAGTAATTAATGGACCTATAAAAGGAATTTGAACTTGTCCTCCGTGACTATGGCCTGACATTTGAAAATCAACTGGGTAACGAGCTACTTTGTCTACAACATCCGGCTCATGTACTAAGAGCATATTGAAATCTTGTTGTCTCACATGTTTTAAAGTCGAATCTATTTGCGGCTTTCCTAATAAGAAATCATCCAAACCTGATATTGTAATATATTTTCCGTTTTCTACTTTAATTTTTTGCATTTCATTTACTAACACAGAGAAACCAGCTTCCTCCATATACTTTTTATAAAATAAACTACCTCCCCCGCCTCTATCATGATTCCCAAACACTGCATATTTCCCTAAGGGTGCATGTATTTTTTGTAATATACCTTTTGCTTCTTCTCTTTCCGCCTTATACGATCCAAACTTATCTATTAAATCCCCTGTAAAAACTACTATATCTGGATGTAACACATTCATCTTCTCCACCAAATTTTCTAGTTGTTTAAGTGTAAATTCTGGCCCTAAATGTACATCTGAGAATTGCAATATCTTTTTATTATTAAACTCTTTAGGAATTGTAGATGCTTCTATTTCATTCCACGTAACTGTTACTAGTTTTCGTTCTATTTCTGTCGCATAGAAATACAAACTTACTGAAATCATTACTATACTTATAAAACTGATTATAAATATTTTTATGATTGATTTTTTTTGTTCTTTTTTTACATGATGCGGATTCATGTTCTCACCTCTAGAAGTACTTTACAGCCTTATTGTTACATTAATGTGACAACATGAACAATGTTAGTTATATCCAATTCTACCCCATTCACTTTGACAAACTTATACAGAAGTCATAACATATTTTTATAATACATAGATTCTTAAAAATGTTCCTTCTATTCATTCTAACATTTTATTGAGGAGAGATTATTCATGTCTGTATTTACACCAGAGGAAATTACGGAACTTGCTGCGAATTCCGGAAGAAAAAAAGCTCATTTATCATTACTCCCTATGCTAATTCTCGGTTTTTTTGGTGGTGCTTTCATAGCATTAGGGTATTTACTCGATATCCATGTTATCGGAACAATGCCAAAATATTGGGGATCATTTACTAGTTTTCTAGGCGCTGCTGTATTCCCTATCGGTCTTATACTCGTTATTCTTGCAGGCGGTGAACTAGTAACTGGTAACATGATGACAGTTTCTATGGCTTGGCTTCAAAAGAAAATTACTTTATTTCATTTCATACGAAATTTAATTATTGTTACGTTTAGCAACTTCATAGGTGCTGTATTCGTGGCTTATTTTTTCGGTCATATCGTCGGATTAACAGAGGGCGCTTTTTTAGCGAAAACAGTTTCTATTGCGCAAGCTAAACTACAAGATACACCAATACAAGCCTTCATTTCTGCAATTGGATGTAATTGGCTCGTTTGTTTAGCCGTTTGGCTCAGTATAGGAAGTAAAGAATTTATCGGAAAGATTATCGGCATCTGGTTCCCAGTTATGACTTTTGTTGCGATTGGATTTCAACACGTTGTAGCCAATATGTTTGTTATCCCAGCTGCAATTTTTGCTGGACAGTTAACTTGGATTGAATATTTTCCAAACTTCATTTTTGTTTTCTTCGGAAACTTAGTAGGCGGTATGTTATTTGTAGCGTTACCTTATTTCATATCTTATAATAAGAAACAACCTTCCAATAAAGAGCAAACCGAATTAAAGAAACAATCTGTATCCGCTTAAATGAACTGTCTATACAGTAGCTCTAAAAAATATTACAAATTTCATTTTTTTTACGAATATATGTGCGTACACTTGTTCTCGAATGTTTTATACGTTATAATAACAACTTAAATAGCATTATTTACATATGAGGTGAAAAACATGAACAAAACAGAATTAATCAAAAACGTAGCACAAAATGCTGAGATTTCTCAAAAAGAAGCTACTGTAGTTTTACAAACTGTAGTAGAATCAATCACTAACACTTTAGCTGCTGGTGAAAAAGTACAACTTATCGGATTCGGTACATTCGAAGTTCGCGAAAGAGCTGCTCGTACAGGCCGTAACCCACAAACTGGTGAAGAAATGCAAATCGCAGCTTCTAAAGTACCTGCTTTCAAAGCTGGTAAAGAACTTAAAGAAGCTGTAAAATAATGAAAAAATAGCCTTCTCGTTTATGAGAGGGCTATTTTTTTCATTACATAATTAGTAAAAATCTGACCATTATGCTGTTTCTTTTGTTCCTTTATGCAAATAAAACCGTTACTTTCAAAGAAAGGTTTTGCTGTAATACTCGCTTCTGTATATATCTCCTTATGTCCCAAGTGCACTGCTTCTTTTTCTAACTCCTGTAGTATGTATGACGCTATCCTTTTCCCTTGATAATCTTTATGCGTAAATAAGCGATCTACGTAATGCTCATCATTATAATCACCAAATCCCACTATCACACCGTTATAATCCGCTACATAACTAATATTCTTCTCTAAAGACTGTAACCAGCTTTCTCTATCTAGTCGCTCTGGTGCCCATGCCTGTAGCTGTAATACGTTATAATCTTTTGCATTAATTGTATGAACTGTTTCATAGAACAACTGCAAAGCTTGTTCTAAATCCTCTTTATGGAATGTTCTAATGATCGTGTCTTTTAACATATATAAACCTCCTTACTAAACTATCATTGAACTTTTCTACCATCTAGTATTCAATATTTCTGCTTTATTATATCTTTTTTCTTTCTATATAAACAAAAAACAATACTTATTTCAAAGTATTGTTTTTTGTTTAAAAGCATATGCAATTACTCTATAGATTTTTATTTTTTTAATTTCACTCTTTGCAATCGTAATGCATTTAATACAACGGATACAGAACTAAATGCCATCGCAGCTCCAGCAACCCAAGGTGCTAAAAAACCGAACGCTGCAATCGGGATTCCTAACCCATTATAAGCTAGTGCCCAGAATAAATTTTGCTTAATATTTCTTATCGTCATCTTGCTCATAAAGATTGCATCAGCAATACTATTTAAATCACCACGGATTAACGTAATGTCTGCCGCTTCCATCGCTACATCCGTACCTGTTCCAATTGCCATACCGATATCCGCCGTAGCCAGTGCAGGAGCATCATTTATTCCATCTCCAACCATTGCTACTTTCTTACCTTGCGCTTGCAGTTTTTTTACTTCTTCAGCTTTTCCTTCTGGTAATACTTCTGCAATTACGTGATCAATACCAACTTGCTTAGCGATTGCCTGAGCAGTTTGTGTATTATCTCCTGTAATCATAACAACGTCTAGACCCATTTTCTTAAGTCTTGCGATAGCTGCTTTTGAAGTATCTTTTACAGTATCCGCAACGGCAACTATACCAGCATATTCTTTATTGATCGCAATAAGCATCGCTGTTTTTCCTTCTCGTTCTAGCGCTTCCATCGATTTAGAAACTTCTTCAATATCAATATCAAATTTCTTCATTAATCGACGTGTACCAATTAATAATTGTTTCCCTTCTACAACTGATTCAATACCGAATCCTGGAATTGCTTCAAACGTTGCTGAACTTGGGATATCAATTTTCTTTTCTTTAATTCCTTCTACAATCGCTTCTGCAAGTGGGTGTTCAGAATTTTTTTCTGCCGCACCTACTAAACGTAGTATTTCTTCTTCATGGAATCCATCTGCTACAATTACATCTGTTAACACCGGCTTCCCATTTGTCACAGTACCTGTTTTATCTAGAATAACTGTATCTAATCGGTGGGTTGCCTCTAAATGCTCCCCGCCTTTAAATAAAATGCCATATTCAGCCGATCTTCCTGATCCCGCCATAATAGACGTAGGCGTTGCAAGACCTAATGCACACGGACAAGCGATAACAAGTACGGCTATCATTTTCTCAAGTGCTCCGCCAAAATCACCAGGTGTAACAAATAGCATCCACACTGCAAATGTGATAATAGCAATCACAACTACAACCGGTACGAAAATACCTGAAATTTGATCTGCTACCCTTTGAATAGGAGCTTTTGAACCTTGAGCCTCTTCTACTACTTTAATAATTTGAGCTAATGCAGTATCTCTTCCTACCTTAGTTGCTTTCACTTTTAAAAAGCCATTTTTATTTATTGTAGAACCGATTACTACATCCCCAATTGTTTTATCAACCGGGATACTCTCTCCTGTTAACATCGATTCATCAATTGCTGACTTTCCTTCTACAATTTCCCCATCTACCGGGATTTTTTCCCCTGGTTTCACATAAACGATATCACCAGCTACCACTTCTTCAATTAAAATTTTTATTTCTGTTCCATCTCGTACAACAGTAGCGGTTTTCGCCTGTAATCCCATTAATTTTTTAATTGCTTCTGACGAGCGTCCTTTTGCTTTCGCCTCAAATAATTTACCTAAAATAATTAATGTAATAAGTACTGCACTCGTTTCAAAATACAAGTCTGTCATATGTTCCGAAGAACCAATCGACCTAATACTTAAATACACACTGTAGAAATACGCTGCAGACGTTCCAAGTGCCACGAGAACATCCATATTAGCGCTTTTATTACGTAACGCTTTATAAGCCCCAACATAAAACTGCCCACCAATGATAAACTGAACTGGAGTTGCAAGAGCTAGCTGCACCCAAGGATTCATAAGCATATCAGGTAAATAAATAAACGATGTAAATGAGAAATGACTTACCATTGCCCACAATAACGGAAATGATAAAATAAACGAAATGATAAATTTCTTCTTTTGTCGCTCAATTTCTTGTAAGCGATGATCAGTTGATCCATTTTGCTCATCTGATTTCACTTCTAATTTATATCCTAATTTCGTAATTGCACTCTTCATCTCATTTACATTAATCTCATCAGGATTAAAATCTACTGTAGCTGATTCTAAAGCGAAATTCACTGTCGCTCCGTTCACACCTTCTAACTTATTTAAACGCTTTTCTACTCTATTGGCACATGCTGCGCAAGTCATCCCTGAAACAGTAAACTCTGCTTTATCGCTGACAATTCCATATCCTAACGATTCAACTTTTTGCTTAAATTGTTGCGGATTTGTCTTTTGGGGATCATACATTATTTTTGTTTTTTCAAGTGCAAAATTTACATTTGCATCATGAACACCTTCTACTTTTTTCAGACCTTTTTCAATTCTATTCGCACATGCCGCACATGTCATTCCTGATATTTGAAGATTGGCCTCTTTTTGTTCATTCATGTCTCTCACCTCTATATACCCTCATAAGGTATAATTATTAACAAAATAAATCGTACTTCCTATAAAGTACGATTTATTTCCATATCTAAAAATAATTATTGAACATCGTATCCTTGATCTTCAATTACAGCAACTATATCTTTTAACGTTACAACTGATGAGTCGATAGTAACTTCAACAGTTCCTTCTGCCAATTGAACTTTCACTTGTTCAACACCGTTTAGTTCTTTCACGCTGCTTTCAATTGAATTTACACAATGTCCACAAGACATACCTTCAACTTGTAATGTTAACTGTTCCATTTAAAATCCTCCTCTTGTTTCTTCATTGTTTGTTAATCACAATTTCATCTTACCATACCCCCCTAAGGTAATCAATGGTTTTGTATCATGATTTTTCAATTATTTTCTAAAAGTTTATTTTACACACATTTTTTCACACCAATACCCCTAAATCCTATATGAAGGTAAACAAAAAACAAGCCAGTTACATACTAGCTTGTTTTTACGCTTTTGAAAAACGTTCAAATACTGTCATTAATTCTTCAATTGCTTCGTCACCATTGCCATCTTTAATGGCACCTGAAACACAATGACTTGTATGGTTTTTTAATACACCCATTCCTACTTTTTTCATCGCTGCATTAATCGCTGAAATTTGCACTAAAATATCCACGCAATAACGATCATTTTCAATCATATTTTGAATACCGCGGACTTGTCCTTCAATTCTCTTTAATCTATTTATAATTTGTTCTTTTTCTTTTTCTGATCTATGTGTTACCGCTTCATGCTCTTTATGATCCATATTATCACCTTCTTAAAGTTTCTCTTCATCCAATAAAACAATTGCTTTTACGAGTATACCAATTATAGCACTAATTATCTACGTATGATACCCCATAAGAGTATATTTCCACTCTATGCTTATTCTTAACAATTTATTAGCCTCTCAGTCTCAATTATCATGATACCCTTTCCTTTTTTCAAAAAACAATACATTCTCCATCAAAACTTAATAAAGTAAAATGTTTAATCACTTTTGTGCTATATTCTTCAACTAAATCCTCCATTAATGTACATTCCCTGACAAATTTTCGTTGCAAATATAAAAGGGCTACCTTAGTAGCCCTTAATATAACAATTAATTTTCACCGGTTATAAAATACGTAGTTGTAAAAACTCAATTCCTTAGTTTTCAAACTTATTCTTTTACAGGAATAACAGCACCGTTATATTCCTTATTAATAAAATCTTCAATTTCTTTCGAATGTAATACTTCTACAAGTGCTTTAATTTCTTTCTTATCTTTGTCACCTTTACGAACTGCAACTACGTTTACATATGGAGAATCCTTACCTTCAATCGCAATTGCATCTTTTCTTGGATTTAATTTTGCATCAATCGCATAGTTAGCATTAATTAAAATAGCATCACCTTCTTTATTTTTATACATTTGTGTTAATAAACCAGGCTCAATGTCTGTTTTGAATTTCAAATTTTTTGGATTTTCCGCAATATCTTTTACGGTTGCTTTTACAGGATCTATACGATCTTTAATTTTTAAAATACCTTCTTTTTGTAAAATCGCTAAACCACGTCCATGATCAGTAATTGCATTACTCATAATAATTGTTGCACCATCTGGAAGCTCTTTTAGATTTTTATATTTTTGAGAATATAAACCGATTGGTTCAATATGTATTTTTCCAGCTACTTCAAAATCATATTTTTTGTCTTTCATTTCTTTCTCTAGGTATGGAATACCTTGGAAATAGTTTGCATCTAATTCTTTATTTGCCAATGATTTATTTGGTAATACGTAGTCTTGGAATTTTTTAATTTCTAGTTCCACACCTTTTTTCTCAAGTAATGGTTTTGCTTTTTCCAAAATAACTGCATGAGGTACATTAGAAGCACCAACAACAAGCTTATCTTCACTTTTTCCTCCACAAGCAGTTAAACCAAAAATTGCCGTTGTAATAAGTCCTGATAGTAATAGTTTTTTCATGTTGTAAACACCCTTCTTCTTTTATGTATTTATTTATTAATTCACGCTGTAACAAATCAATAATCCATTTTATTAGAACAACACTAGGGCATGCACAAATTGGTTCATTGATTTTCACATCGTTATTCCTCCTGCACACGGACTGTATAAATCGCTCTATTTCCCCTCAGAATAGTCTTCACTCACAGTAGAACAACAAAAAACCTTTCTGCCCTTAGAATGAGCAGAAAGGTTTGTATGCATATATCGATACTATCCCTTTCTCTCATCTCTCAAAGCATTTGCTTTGCAGGAATTAGCACCATTTCAATGTAAAAATTGATGGTTGCTGGGTTTCATAGGGCACAGTCCCTCCACCTCTCTGGATAAGAGAAATCAGATTTAATTTTCATCTGATTCGAAATCTATTAAATTATCTATATTTTATGAATTGAATTTTATCAACATAAAATCGTTATGTCAATAATTGTTTATGAAAAAAACTTCAATCACAAATATAAAAGTCTCAATTCACACGTGTAAATTGAGACTTCTTTCTTCCTATATATAATTACTGCTGATCACATACTTTTGTATCATTCACTACTGAAGTTCCTTCAACGGTTACCGTATGAAAACAGTCATTTACACGAACTGTCACAACATTATCTTGCCGATCAATGATATGATATTCATTAAAATTTTTATTTAGAGCACTGCGAATTTGTTCTCCTTCATAAATTGGAATGCCATGTGATAAAACCCAAATAAGCCCAGCGATAGCAAGAATAGTTTTCATACGATCTACCTCCTTGAGAATATAGTGAACTTTTAATCCATGCTTTTTCAGCTCTACTAATCATGAATGGAATGAATCAAGCTTTTTGGAAATAAGTTCATTTCGTCTATTTTATGTTTATGCTAATTGTGACCGAATTGTGACAACTTTTTGTCTCTTTAGACGAAAAGTTGAAACAAAACGTTCAAAAAGGACAATTCTACTTGAACAAACAAAAGGCTATGGAGAATTTCTCCATAGCCTTTTGTTTGCATGTTACTAGACAATCATTTCATTATGTTTAATATTAAGTGTTTCAATTTGAATGGTAGCATGTTCAATATGGAACTCTTGCTTTAACATATTGATAATATTTTGAAGTACTTCTTGATCATCTTGCTTTTTATCAATCATTACATGGACGCTTAATGCATCTAATCCAGATGTAATTGTCCAAATATGAAGATCATGTAAATCACGTACACCTTCTACTCCTTTAATCGCTTGCTTCACTTTCTCTAGTTCAATTGCAACCGGTGTCCCCTCCATAAGTATATGAATAGAATGTTTTGTTACGCCCCATGCACTCTTTAAAATTAATAAAGCTACAACTACTGAAATAATTGGATCTGCTATATACCATGAAAATAATGACATAAGTACACCAGCTACTAATGCGCCCACTGATCCTAAAGCATCCCCAAGAACATGTAAATACGCGCTGCGTAAATTCACATTATTTTTCACGTCACCTTGTCTCATAAGTGCCCATGCACTAATTAAATTTGCTAGTAAACCAATTGATGCGATTAACATCATTGGACCACTTGCTACAGTTGGCGGTTCAAAAAAACGATCAATTGCTTCCCATACGATAAGCCCTGCTACAACAAATAACGTAATACCATTAATTAGTGCCGCTAAAATTTCAAAACGATAATATCCATACGTTTTTGTAGAAGTAACTGTTCTAGCTGCTAATCCAATAGCAATTAAACTTAATAACAATGAACTTGTATCACTTAACATATGTCCTGAATCTGATAATAAAGCTAAACTATTTGTAACTAGTCCCCCGAAAAATTCAAGGAACATAATAGTTGCTGTAATGACTAAAGCTGTAATTAATCCTTTTCTATTTCCTTTCCTACTCTCCTCAAAATGATGATGTCCATGGGAATGCCCGTGAGCATGCCCATGATGTTGGTGACCGTGATGATGTCCCATATAAATGCCTCCTTTTAATTTTGTTTTGTCTTTCATAATTCCACTATTAAATTTTCACTTTATTTACAAATGACTCTTTTCTTATCTGAATCGAACTTGTTGGACAGCCGTCACTTGCCGCCAACATTGCCTGCAAGAAAGTTTTGGGAATACCCATTATTCCTTGGTTGTTATCTAATACACCAAATGATTTTCCTCTTCCGTCTAATTGATATATATCAGGTGCTATAGAAGTACATAGTCCACATGCCTCACAATTTTTTTTATTTACAACCGTATAATGTAGCAATTTAACTCACCTCCGTTACAAACATACAATACATAGGTAGGGTATATAAAAGTGTTTATTGTATACAAATTTCCCTATTTAAATAATAATGGCCTGTCGGTTTTAAATCTTTATCCAATTCATAAACCAATGGTGTTCCTGTTGGAATGTTTAGATTTTCTATATCTTCATCTGAAATTTGATCTAAATGTTTTACTAAAGCACGTATTGTATTGCCATGGGCTGCTATAATTACTTGTTTACCAGCTTTTATATTAGGAGCTATCTCTTCATTCCAATATGAAACAACTCGTTTTTCTGTATCTTCTAGATCTTCTGTAAGAGGAAACTCATACTCTTTTACATCTCTATATTTCGGATGTGCTGCTTCATATCTTTCGTCATCTTTTGTAAGTGCTGGTGGACGTACATTTGTTGAACGTCTCCATAAGGTTACTTGTTCATCCCCATATTTTCTCGCTGTTTCTTCCTTATTTAATCCTTGAAGCGCACCGTAATGTCGCTCATTTAATTTCCATGTTTTATGAACAGGTATCCACATCAAATCCATTTCTTCGAGAGTAATCCATAAAGTACGCATCGCTCTTCGCAAAACAGATGTATATGCGATATCAAATGAGAAACCATTAGCTTTCAGCATTACTCCGGCTTCTCTTGCTTCTTCCAAACCTTTACTAGATAAATCAACATCCGTCCAACCTGTAAACCTATTTTCAACATTCCATTCACTTTGTCCGTGTCGTATTAAAACTAGCTTTACCATACTTACTATCTCCTCTCTTTTTAAAGTTGCATTTTCATAAAGAAGTATCTTTATGAAAATGCATAATTACATATCAAGATCTTTATGCTTCATTTCACTACTGTGACTAAACACTAATTCAATTAATCCATTTACGTGGGAGTCATCTAATGAATAAAAAACAAGTTTCCCCTCTTTACGCTTTTTCGCCAATCCTATCGTTTGTAATAGTCTTAAGTGATGTGAAGCTGTTGCAATACTACTATGAATAATACTTGCGACATCACGCACGCAAAGCTCTTTTTCCGTATACAACGCATAAGCAATTTTCAAACGTGTTTCATCTGCAAGCGCCTTAAACATTTTCGCTACACTACTTATATTTTCTTTCTCAAGCATGTCACTTGCATGTTTTACTTTCTTCTCATCATGATAACAAAGTTCGCAATGCTCTTCCTTCATATGTAACACCTCTTATTCAAATACATATTTGATTATGTATGTAGTATACAGTATAAACGAGAAACATTCAAACGTTTATTTGAATGTTTCTCGTTTATACTAAAAATCCCACTGATTATTAACCCGTAGCTATCAATCTTATGAGCTTTCCGATTGTTAATACCGAATAAATCAAACCGTGTTTTCTTTTAGTATTCGTCCTGAGAAAAACAAAACTTTGTAAAGAGCTCCCATATAAGTTCGTTTCTACTGCATACTCCGACCTTTTCAAAAATTGACTTGAAATGATCCTGAACTGTATACGTAGAAATACACAATTCTTTTGCCAGTTCTTTCGTTGACATCCCTCTAACAATTCCTACTATCACTTCTTTCTCTCTTTGAGACAAACAATAAGAATCTGCAAGAAGTGGAAAAACTTCTTCTGGCCGTGCACTTTCGAACAAAACCCTATATCCTGTATGACAACTACTATAACCTTCTAGCCTGCTCGCACGAATAACCAAAAATTCCCCACACGTTAAACTTATACAGACTGTTGCTTCTTTATTAGTTTCATTCGCTTTTACTTGCGAACAAACTGCCCGTATCGGCCTCGGAATGTCATCTTCATTCAATTGTTCATATTTTCTAAAGTTTGATAACCATATGTATCCTGTTTCATCCCAATAATTTAGTCTAAGATTTTCATTTAATACAATCATGCCCCTTCCTACTACTTTCACTTGTTCTTCTGACCTGATTATAAAGGATGTTCTTAAAGTATCTCCTGCCAATAAACCGACCTTCGATAAATACTTACATTCATCATGCTGAAAAGGTATTTTTGTCTTATCTCGAAACAAACTTAAATGTCCAAAACATTTTCCTTTACTCATACAAACCACTCTTACTTCATCTATAAAACCAGCTGGTTTTAAAATGTTTCGATACCTAGTACTTTTTATTGGGTTATCATTTGTGATAATACACATCGCACCAACATGAGGAGGATTTCGTGCTAAGTCTTTAAATTTGTTGTAATCATCCTCTAAAAATTCATTCATAAATAACTGCGAATGCAGTTGTTCAATTCTTCGATCTGTATATGCCCCGGTTGATAAAAATGTGCGCGGGTCTATAGCAGTAAAACAGAAAGCATCAAAAGGAATTACCTTTTTTAAAATATTTAAAAACTCTTTTTGAAATTGTCTAATCGATCTCTCACTTTTCATCAACACTGTTATTTCTTTCGTTGCCTGTTCATAAAGCATCTTGATTTCCCCCCAGATTTATGGGATTGTTTCCTCTAACCATTTCATTTCATAATAAAGTGAAACTTATTGTAAAAGAGGAGGCTAAAAAATGAGCTGGAATGATCGTACTGTACATACATATGAACGAACAATTCCGTTAAAAATCCCTGGATATTTTACCCTTTATGAAATGGTGAACCATTTTTTATTTACGACACTCCCTAAAGAAAACATGAATCCAAATTTACTAGTTATAGGTGCTGGTGGTGGACAAGAAATTCTCTCAATAGGTAAACAAAATAGCAACTTATCTTTTACAGGTGTTGATCCATCTAAAAACATGCTACAGTTAGCTAAAAAAAGAATTGAAAACGAAGACTTGCAAAATCAAATTCACTTTGTAGATGGAACTGTTCATTCATTATTAACCAATCCATTATTTGATGCTGCTACTTGTATGCTTGTTCTTCATTTCATCCCAACTATGAAGGAGAAAAAAGAGTTACTTAATGAAATTAGTAGTCGCTTAAAGCCAAGTGCTCCACTCTTTCTCTCTTCAATAAATGGTATACCCCATACAAGTATGTTTTCTGCACAATTAAATGCTTGGCGCAACCATATGATGCAAAATCAAATTCCATTAAAAGATTGGGACCGATTTGAAAATTCTTTTGAAACAGAAATATTTCCTATTTCCGAAACAAATCTACTAACTATTATGGAGGAATGTGGCTTTACTCACATCACTCGCTTTTTCAGTAGCTTTTTAATTGATGGATACGTTGCCTTTAAACAATAATGAAAAAAGGTAAGCAATTGCTTACCTTTTTCCCTCTTCTATACATGACTAATAAACCTTAACCCTTTACTTAAAGAAGTCGGCACAACTGATGCATGATTCTCCCCTTCAGCTTCATAAAACGTAAATCTAAACTGATCGTGTTTTACTTGGAGAAAGCGCTCTGACAATTCGTTTGCTCCTACAACCATATGCTCTCGTTCTAGTGATCCAACTGTAAGGAACACCCCCGTTTCAAACTTGGCACTATTTAATTCACTTATAAGATTCTCTTCTTTTTCAAGCACAGATTGGTTATTCCACCAAATAGATGGACTACTAATAAAATAATTTTGAAAGGCATTTATGTTTGTAAATAGTATATGTAAAGCAAATAAACCACCTAGCGAATGCCCAAATAATGTTTGTTTTCCTTTATCAATCTCAAAATCATTTTCGATTTGAGGCTTCAGTTCTTCTTCTATAAAAGTAAAGAAGTTATGCGCTCCTCCTGTTTTAGGCCACGGTTTGCCATCTGGTTTTAAAGGCGCATCTTTTGAAATTACGCTAGGCGTAAAATCATAGCATCTTTCTTCACCTGAAAATGCCCCTTCAATACGATAACCAATACCTACTATAATGGCTGGTGAAACACCTGTTTTTTCTGCTCTAACTGATTGTATTTTAACTGCTTCATGAAATGTTTGAAAAAAGGCATTGCCATCTAATACGTATATAACAGGATATCCTGACTCTGGTGCTGGCTGCTTCGGCTTTGAAATAAGAATTTGATATTCCTTACCTTCTAGTTTTGAATACATTTTCCACTGCTCTGTATTAAATGTTATAATCTGCTGTTTTTCAATAGTAGTATTCATCTTATTTCCCCCCTCCTTAACTCGTTACATATATTTCTACTTTCTCTTCTTGAGATACAACGCTATCGTATCCAAAACAAACAGGAGACCCGTTATACGGATCAATCATGACACGCGCATCAATATGAAATACTTCTTTTAACACTTCATTTGTAATAATTTCTTCTGGGCTACCAGTTGTAACGATTTCCCCTTCCTTCATTGCAATAATTTCATCTGAAAACCTTGCTGCATGGTTAATATCATGTAGTACCATTACGACCGTACAATTATGTTCTTTATTTAATTTCTCCACAATTTGTAATACATCTAATTGATGAGACATATCAAGATATGTCGTTGGTTCATCTAGTAGTAACACTTCTGTCTCTTGTGCTAAAGCCATCGCTAGCCATACCTTTTGCCTTTGACCACCTGATAAATTTGCAATTTGTCTCGTTCGAAATTCAGAAGTTTTCGTTATTTCTAATGCCCAATCAATCATTTCTTTATCTTTTGAAGTTAACTTATTTACGTTATTTCGATGTGGATAGCGTCCATAAGAAATTAACTCTTCTACTTTAAGCTCTCCTGGCGCAATTGGAGTTTGCGGAAGTAAAGCTAACTGCTTCGCAATTTCCTTCGTTGGAATTGTATTTAAATCCTGTCCTTGCAAATATACTTTACCGCTCTTTTGCTTTAAAATTCTTCCCATTGTTTTTAACAATGTCGATTTACCGCACCCGTTTGGCCCTATAATTGTCGTTACTTTTCCTTCTTGTATTTCCACATTTAAATCGCGAAACACTGTAAGCTTTTCATAACTCGTTTCTAAATTTTTTGCACTTAAAATACTCACTTTTATTCCTCCTCTTACGCTTTCGCCTTATAAAGTAAATATAAGAAATACGGTACACCGACAATAGAAATAACGATTCCAACTGGTAACTCTACAGGTGTGAACACTGTTTTTGCAATAAAGTCTGAAGCAATTACAAGGAACATTCCGATTACTCCGCACGTAGGAATGATATATTTATGCTGAATACCAACTAGCCTTTTCGCTATATGCGGTGCCATTAGTCCAATGAAGCCAATACTTCCTGAAACAGCAACACATGCGCTCACAAGTCCGATACTACTTAGTAGTAAAATAGATTTCTCTCTTTCAACTGAAACACCTAAACTTGTAATACTCGTTTCTTCCAATTGAAATAAATCTAATAAATAAGCTTTCTTTTGTATAAGCGGAATTAATATGATAAGCCACGGCAACATAGCAACAATATACTTCCAGTTTGCGCTATATATGCTTCCAGACACCCAAACTGCAGCCATCTCGAAATCAGTTGACTTCATTTTAAGTGATAAGTACATAGAAAATGCTCCAAATCCTGATCCAATTGCAATCCCTGTTAATAAAAGACGTTGCGAATCTAGCTTACCGTTTTTCCATGAAAACAGATAAATGATGATAGCTGCCCCTAATCCGCCGACTAAACCAAACATTGGCATCATCATAATAGACATCCAGTCTGTGCTCTTTAATTGCCCTTGAAAGAAAAACATAAAAATAACGATGGCTGTTCCGGCTCCAGCATTCACTCCTAAAATACCTGGGTCTGCCAATCCATTTCTCGTAATCCCTTGAATAACAGCACCTGCAACGCCAAGTCCTAATCCTACTAACCCAGCAATTACGATGCGTGGAAGACGAAAATCAAAGATAACTAGATCATGTTCTGGTACTGGATCAATTCTAAAAAGTGTTTTAAATACATCCGTAATCGTAATATCAAACGTACCGTTCGTTAAACTAATATAAATAGCACCAAAAATTAAAAATATAATAATCCCCATTGTCATTCCGAAACGTTGACTTGAACTTTTAGGCATGTCTCTCTCCCCCTCTTGTACGGATTAAATAAAGGAAGAACGGAATTCCAATTAAGGAAGTAACGACGCCAATTGGTGTTTCAAATGGATAGTTTACAAATCTACTCAAAACGTCACACAATGCTAAGAACACTCCGCCAATAACACCTGCACATGGCAAAATCCACTTATAATCTACCCCAATTATAAAGCGAGTAATGTGCGGAATAATTAAACCTACAAAACCTACTTTCCCGACTAATGCAACTGCTGTTCCTGTTAAAAGAATAACGGATAAAATCGCCATCCCTTTAACTAGTTTTGTACGTTGTCCTAGATTAATAGATACCTCTTCTCCTAAAGAAAGAATTGTAATAGATTTTGATATTACTAATGCTAAAGCTATCCCAATTATCCCAAAAGGTATCGTGATTATAATTACATTAGGGTCCACTTGATCTAACTTTGCATTAAACCAAAAACTAACATTTTGAGAAATTTGGAAATACGAAGCCATCGCAGCGGATACACTACTTAAAAATGTTCCAATAACTGTTCCGATAATCGCTAATCTAACAGGCGATAAGCCATTTTGAAGGAGCGAACCGAAACCAAACACGATACCTGCTCCTAATGCAGAACCAATCATTGAACATAAAACCATACCGATTGATGACATTCCCGGAAGAAAAATCATACAAAGTGTAATAACAAAAGCTGCACCATCCGTCACACCCATAATAGAAGGGGATGCAAGATAGTTTCTTGTCATCCCCTGCATAAGTGCTCCTGATATGGCTAGAAATGCTCCGACTAAAAGAGCTGCAACTACCCTTGGTAAACGTGAAGTAATAATAATATTATGATTTACATTGCTTGAATCAAAATGAAATAATGCATTCCACACTGTTTGAGCATCAATGTTTTTCGCACCATATAAAATAGAAAGTATAACCGTAAATAAAATCAATATGGGTGCTATACATAAAATGGTTACTGGTACCGCATTCGTTTTCTGCATATCATTCAACGCACCTTACTTATTGTATTATTTAGATAAATTTTTCACTGCTTCTTTTAAGAATGCTGTTTTACTCCAAGCTGTACCACCTTGTGCCATTGGGTCTACAACGTTTACAAATACTTTCTTTTCTTTCGCCGCATTCATACTTTGCCAAATTGGATTCTTTTCAATGTCTTCTAACACTTTCGGTTTATTATTTTCACTAGCCTCGTATTGTAAGAAGATATAATCAGGATTAACTTCAGCTAATTTTTCTAAAGAAATCTTTTCTTGTGCTTTTACCGTTTTAAGTTGTTCTGGAGCAGTTAGTCCAAGATCTTTATAAATTACAGGATTAAAGTATACTCCTTCTGGGTATAGGAATAAGTCGTTTGCTCTTAGTCTAATGACAAGTACTTTTTTGTCTTTTAACTTATCTCCTAATTTTGCTTTTGCTTTTTCAGCATCCGTATTGTAATCTTTAATAATCTTTTCTGCTTTATCTTTTTTACCAGTTAATTCTCCCATTAACTTTAAATTATCTTCCCAATTTGTTGAAACGTGCGATACTGGGAATGTCGGAGCTACTTTCGTGAACTTTTCAGCTGTTTCTGCTGGGAATTTCGTACTTGATGTAATAACATCTGGTTTTAATTGTAGTAATGTTTCAAAATTTGGTTCCATTTTCTCACCAACAGATTTTGCACCTTCTAAATCTTTTTCAAGATACTTCGGTAATTTACCACCAACAGTAATAGCACCGACCGGCTTAATACCAAGTACCGCTGCATCTTCCATTGACTCTAAACTAGCTGTCGCAATTTTATCGACTTTTGCCGGCACTGTATATTCTTTACCTAAATATGTAATTTTTCTTTTTTCGTCTTTTTTCGTTTCCGTAGCTTTTGTCTGTTGCTTTTGCTCCCCAGAAGTTTTATCAGCACTATTACATGCTGCTAATCCTACACTTAATACTGTAACCATCCCTAATGTAAATAACTTCTTGTTCATCTTTATATATCTCCTCTCGAATTTTCAAACTATATTCTCAATAAAATTTAACTATATGAAACTTGTCTTACATATATATTTCATTAGATTAATAATTCTATCCAGAACTCATTCTCGTTCACTTCCCCTAAACTATAATTCTTTTACACCTCATTCATTGATAATCCTTTTCAATGATAATGATTATCGTTACTAAGTATATATTTAATATGCAATTATTTCAAGAAAGATTTGAAAAATTTTAACAAACTGAATAAAAAAAGAAGTATCCACCTAATATCAGGGAGATACTTCTTTTTTTAGAAATTTATGTGTAATTCAACTGGGCAGTGGTCTGATCCCATTACTTCACTATTAATTTTCGCCTCTGTTATTTTGTCTTTCACTCTTTCGGAAACAACAAAATAATCTAAACGCCATCCAATATTTTTTGCTCTCGCTCCCATACGATACGACCACCATGAGTATGCGCCTTCCTGGTCAGGATACAGATAACGATACGTATCAATAAATCCTTCTTCTAAAATACGTGTCAATTTCTCTCGTTCCTCATCAGAGAATCCAGGATTTTTACGATTACTTTTTGGATTTTTTAAATCGATTTCTTTATGAGCAACGTTTAAATCACCGCAAAAAACAACTGGTTTCTTCTCATCTAACCCTTTAATATACGCCCGGAAATCATCTTCCCATTTCATTCTGTAATCTAATCGTTCTAATCCACGTTTTGAATTTGGTGTATATAACGTTATCATATAAAAATCTTCGAATTCTACAGTAATAACTCGGCCTTCTTGATCATGCTCTTCGATGCCTAAACCGTATGTAACAGAAAGCGGTTCTTTTTTCGTGAAAATAGCCGTTCCTGAATAGCCTTTTTTCACAGCATAATTCCAGTATGTATAATATCCCTCTGGATTTAAATCAATTTGCCCATCTTGTAGTTTAATCTCTTGTAAACAAAATATATCAGCATTTGATTCCTCAAGATATTCTAAAAATCCACCTTTTGCGATAACTGCTCGCAAACCATTTACATTCCACGAAATTAACTTCACCTATAGTCCTCCTCTTGATGTTCACTTTCAAATTTCATGCTATCACAAAATAGAAAAACAATCATATCTTCATCTTTGTAATCTTGCTCTTACATTTGTGAATACATACATACGCACTTTATTCAGGTTATACTAATTTCAGAGGTGATGTTCTTTGCACAATGAAGGAGTTGCGTTAACAAATGAGCATTGGCAAGCAATTATTCATAATGATTCTTCCTATGATAGCAAATTCTTTTATGCTGTGAAATCAACCGGAATCTTTTGCCGGCCTTCATGCAAATCAAGAATACCGAATAGAAACAATGTACGAATTTTTCATCATGCAGAGCAAGCATTAAGTGAAAACTTTCGCCCGTGCAAACGTTGTAAGCCAAATGGGCTCACTTTACCTAATGAAGAGTGGATAGAACAAATTAAAAATTATATTGAAAAACACTTCGATGAATTATTAACTCTCGACATACTTGCAGAAATGTGTCATGGTAGCCCATTTCATTTACAACGTACTTTCAAAAAAACAACAGGAATAAGTCCAATAGAATATATACTACAATTCAGGATTGTTAAAGCAGCAGAACAGCTATTACAAACAAATCAATCCATTAAAGAAATTAGTACTGCTGTCGGGATAGAAAACCCCGAGTATTTCGCAACTTTATTTAAAAAGAAAACTGGATTTACTCCTACTGAATATCGAAAAAAGAACGAAATGAAAGAAGGATATAATAATGAATTCCAACAAAAATAAATTTATTTATTGGACGCTACTTACACATAAAAATTGGCAATTTCATATTGCTGCAACAGAAAATGGGCTATGCTTCATTGGATCACAAGATGAAAATTTTGAAGAACTAAATATATGGGCTAGAAAAAAATTGCCACAATATATATTGGCCTGTAATCCAAATTATCTGCAATCATATGCGAAAGAAGTTACCGAGTATTTAGAAAGTAAACGAGAAACTTTTACATTCCCTATCGATGCTTACGGAACTGATTTTCAATTATCTGTTTGGAATACGGTACGTGAAATTCCTTATGGGAAAACATATTCTTATTCAGAAATTGCTGAAAGAATGCAAAAGCCTACGGCTGTACGTGCTGTTGCTACCGCTATTGCTGCCAACCCTCTTCTCATTACGATTCCTTGCCATCGTGTTATTGGAAAGAATGGTAAATTAACCGGATTTAGAGGTGGATTAGCAATGAAAAAAGAATTGCTTACATTAGAAAAGTCGCAGGTAAAATGTATATGACAGCAGAACATACTAGCGCATTAACTTTAGTAGTTCCAACAGAATTTAGTTTCCAAGAAAATTTACGCTATCTATCGCGCTCTAACAATGAATGTATGTTCCACATTGAAGATAACAAAATTTATAAAGTGATCCCTGTTCAGGATGTAAATCCTTTGGTGGAAATTAGTATGAATATGGATGGACATATCCAAATACGTTTTTTAGAAGAATTATATACATCTGAAGAATCGATATGCGAAGCTGTAGCTCACTATGTGAAAGAGTGGTTTGATTTAACTACTGATTTAGCTCCCTTTTATACATTAGCTAAACATGATGTACTCCTTCAAAGACCAATTGAACAATATTATGGCCTTCGCACTTTAGGTATTCCAGACTTATTTGAAGCACTTTCCTGGGGAATTATCGGTCAGCAAATTAACCTCACATATGCTTATACACTAAAAAGAAGATTAGTCGAACACTTTGGAAGTTATGTAGAGTGGAATGATAGAAAACATTGGATATTCCCTTCTCCTGAAACAATTGCCAATTTACACGTAGAGGATCTCAAAAACTTAAAAATGACGACTAGAAAATGTGAATATATAATCGGTATTGCAAAGCTTATTACAGAAGGAAAACTATCAAAAGAAGCTTTACTGCAAATACAAGACGTGAAACAAGCTGAAAAGCAATTAACTGCTATACATGGTATAGGGCCGTGGACTGCCAACTATGTTTTAATGCGCTGTTTACGATTTCCTTCCGCTTTTCCGATTGACGATGTTGGTTTGCATAATGCAATTAAATATATAACAGGTTCTGAAAGTAAACCGACTAAACGTGAAATAAAAGATTTTGCGGTAAATTGGACCAACTGGGAGTCTTACGCAACTTTTTATTTGTGGCGGATATTATACTAAAAAACCAAGTAGCGTATCCGCACTACTTGGTTCTTTTTTAAGCTTGTTCTTCGAATCGTCTTGCGATTTCCACAATAACTTGAACAGCTTTTTCCATCGTATCTACCGAAACATATTCAAATTTACCGTGATAGTTTTCACCACCTGTGAAAATATTCGGCGTTGGTAATCCCATATACGATAATTGTGATCCATCTGTTCCACCACGAATCGGATGAATGTTTGGTTCGATATTTAAGCTTTTCATCGCTTCATATGCAATATCAACAATTTCTCTCACTGGTTCAATTTTTTCAAGCATGTTATAGTATTGATCATTCATTTCTAAAACGACTGCATCTTGTCCATACTTCTCTTGCATTTGCTTCACAATATTTTCAACGTTATGTTTACGCGTCTCAAAATTTTCACGATCAAAATCTCGAATAATATAATACGCTTTACTTTGTTCAACATCACCATTTAATGAAAGTAAATGATAGAATCCTTCATAGCCTTCTGTATATTCTGGTGCCTCTTCTACTGGTAAATGCCCATTAAACTCCATAGCAAGTTTAGTTGCGTTACGCATTTTATTTTTCGCTGTTCCAGGATGTGTATTCGTTCCGTTAAACGTTAACTTAGCACCTGCAGCATTAAAGCTTTCATACTCTAAACCACCTAATGGCCCTCCATCCATCGTATAAGCACATGATGCACCAAACGCTTCTACATCAAAATGCGCTGGCCCACGACCGATTTCTTCATCCGGCGTAAATGCTACTCTTATTTTCCCATGTTTAATTTGCGGATTATGTATTAAATAGTTCATTGCAACCATAATTTCAGTCAGACCTGCTTTATCATCTGCTCCTAGAAGTGTCGTACCATCTGTTGTAATAATCGTATGTCCTTTATATGATGGTAACTCTGGGAACTGTTCTGGCGTTAACACAACATTTAGCTCTTCATTTAACGTAATCGCATTGCCATCAAAATTTTCATGAATTTGTGGTTTTACGTTTTTCCCAGTAAAGTCTGTTGCCGTATCTAAATGTGCTAAAAAGCCGATTACTGGAACATCCTTATCCGTATTAGCAGGAAGTGTTGCCATTACATACCCATTATCATCCATCGTTACTTCTGTTAACCCAATCTCTTTTAACTCGTCCAATAATAACTTACCAAACTCAATTTGTCCTGGTGTTGTTGGTACTGTATGACTTTCTTCATTTGATTGTGTGTCAATCTTTACATATCTCGTAAATCTTTCAATAAGTTCTTGTTTCAAATTCATTCACTCCCTTTTATATTTCTTTCTCTATTATAATCCTTGAGACAAAATATTTTAACTTTTTTGACTGTGAATATATATTTCATTTGTATTTTAGAAATTATAAATAGCAGCTAAAAAGTCGTAATATTTGTACATTAAAACTCTTACATGTAATATACATAATTATACAATATGGGAGGTTTAAAGATGAGGCTAACTCTCTTTCGCTATTTTCTTTTTTTCTTAGGATTAATTTTTTTCGGCCTTGGAAATGCTCTTGCAGTCAAAGTTAAATTTCTCGGTTTACATCCTTGGGAAGTTTTAAACATGGCTCTCTACCAAAGGTTTGGATTGACGATTGGTACGTGGAGTGTCATATGTGGATTATGTCTCGTTCTCATTTCTTTACTAGTAGATCGAAAATATATAAATGTGGGTACATTTTTAAATGCACTACTTATCGGTCCCATTATGGACTTTTTCTTACAATCAAATATCCTTCCAAACGCTAGTGATTTTTTATGGATAAACTTACTCATTTTATTTGCTGGTATCGCAATTACAGGTATCGGGGGAGGGATGTACGTTGCGGCTGGAATTGGTGCTGGACCTCGCGATGGATTCATGCTTACTATTTCCGACAAAACAGGGCTGTCTATTAGCCGTGCTAGAATTATAGTAGAATGTGTTGTACTAGTTATTGGATTTATGCTAGGAGGTCCTGTTTTCATCGTAACTTTTCTGTACACCTTTATTCAAAGTCCAATCTTTCAACAATCATTTAAGATGTTTCAAACACTTTTACATACTTTACATAGCAAAAAGAACATTAGTGAACATATTTAAAGTACAGCTTAATCCAAATAAATTCACCCTATTTACGATTCTCACCGCAAATAGGGTGTTTCTTTTTTCATCTCACGGTTTAAGAATATATACTATTTATTCACAATAAAAGTATATACATCATCATAAATACAACCGTTTACTCTAACAACATACTTCCCCGGTTTACTAAAACGAATTGTGTATTTATTTAGCTGAATTGCTTCTTTATCCCCAGAAAGAACATCAATACTTCTACCACTCAATACATAAAATTCACTTTGATTCATCGTTACATCAATTGCATTGAAGTTTTCTTCTTTCACCGGCTGTATTTCTGCAGCGCTTACACTTGGTTCTAAAAACAGTAGTCCACTTAATCCAATCGTCCCCGCTAAAGCAACTCCCGCAAACTTTTTAATCTTTTTCATCACAATGCCCTCCTTATAAATTTTGTGTAAAGGTGATTTTCTCCTTTACACCACAAAGCCTATATGTAATGAAATGAAAAGTAAACGGGGACCGTAAGACAAAATTCTACATCTTTTTCTCCAATTGAATATAAATCCAGCGTTTGGAGTTTTGTCACATTAAAAATTGTTTACTTAAACCAACTTCCAATTATATTATTCAGAAACTGAATAATTACTTATTGATTTAAGATTCTAAAAATAGTTGATAAAGATTCTTTCTATCTCCTATCCATAATCTTTCTACGTTCATTAATTGCTCATCCTTAAATTCCAACTTATATATGTCGGGCTTCGATGTATGTATAAGAAATTCAAACCCGTATTGCTTATCAAAGTAATTCATCATTAAAGTCATTACAAGCCCATGCGTACCAATTACAATTTTTTGCTCTTGAAAATCCATCAATATTTCCTTTAACACTTTCACTACCCGTCTCTGACAATCCTTATATGACTCTCCTTCCGTTAGTGTAAAATCGTGATTTGCGAACATCTTCTTTACAAGTGGATATACCTCTTTATCTGATATAATCTGATCCTCATTTGAAAACATACACTCTTTGAGATTTTCATATACTACTATTTCTTTTTCATAGAAATCAGCTGCTTTTTCTATCGTTAACATAGCCCTCTTATACGGACTCGAAATGAAAGTATCGATTCCCTCTGTTTTTAATATGTCAGTTACTCTATGAGCATCTAAACTTCCCTTCTCAGTTAACCCACGCGTTCTTTCATTTCCTTCTAATTTTGGTGATTCCCCATGTCTAACCATATAAACATATGTACTCATACTTCCTCCTTGAAAATATTCATTTGTCTTTTACAAACTTTGTTGATTTGTTCGTCTAATCCACTCGCCTACTAAACTCTCGAATACTTCAGGTTGTTCAATTTGTAAATTATGCCCTGCCATATCTAACACCGCTAATGTCGCTCTTGGATAATCATCAATAATTCTTATAATGTCTTGATAACCTACCGATATATCTTGTCTTCCGGCTAGTAAAAGAACGGGTTTCTCATATTTCATATGATGAAAATTCATAGTAAGAGAGTAATTCTGTTGCAACCTTTCAATAAATTCATAATTAGCAATATCTAGTCCCGGCTTAATCTCCTCTTTAAATCTCGTATATGTATATTCATTCGCGACTACTGCTAACTCGCAAAACTCTTCTCTATCAGTGGAAGTTAGTGTATTTAAAAACTCCTTATCTTGTACAGTTACCTGTTTATTCGGACGATCCCTTTTTTCTTGCTCCGCTACAACAACAGGACATACCAATAGTAATCCGGTCACTCTTTCAAACAGCTTTGTGAGTATGCCTCTGGCTAAATATCCGCCATAGGACTCCCCTACTAATAAAAAGTTTTTCGTTGGAATAATTTCTTCAATACATGCAATTAACAGTTCTAACATATGATCTGAACTATTTATCCAATCTGGAGCATTCGATTTCCCCATGCCAGGTAAATCAATATATATTCTTTGGTAACCTTTATATTTTTCGAATACTGATTCCATGCATCTCTGCATTAACCTATGATCAGGAGCACAGCCATGTATAATAATGACTAGTTTTCCTTCACCAATGATTTCATAATATATTTCTGCATCCTTAATCCGGCATATCATAAAAAAAGCCCCCTAGTTTTCTCTTCATCTTTACAGACACCCCTCTCAAACCAATAGGAATATACATTCTTATTTTATAACTCTTCAGAACATAAATTCAAATTTCACTTTTCAGATTTTAAACAAAAAGCCCTCCATGAGTGTATCCCCTCAAAAGAAAGCTCTTTTACGTATTTCCTCCTACTTGCACTTCAAGCATCATCACACATTATTCTTCTAATTTCATCAACACAATTCTCCAGCCATCTGGATCCTCTATCGTTATCCCCTTGTCTTTCCAGTATGGGTTTTCAGGTTCGACCTCATCATATCCCAATGCATGCAGCCTTTTACTCACCTTTTTCATTTCACTATCTTCCCGCATATAAAATACGAGTAAATTATCTTTTGTCGGAGCTGGGCATGGACTCCCATCTATATGTCTTGTAAATTCTAAATGATATTCTTCATCTGGGAGTCCAAACATGACCCCATCATAGCCTTCATGATCGTAGAATTCACCTATACGTTTTAATCCTAATCCTTTTTCATAAAATTCTATAACCTTTTCAAACTGATCAGTTGGACGTGCTATTCGAAATTTCACCCAATTCTTCATGCTTTTCCTCCCATACTAAAAATTTCATACATGCTTACGTATTATTGTATATACGTAACCTCTTTTTGAAATCCCTCATTAGTATGAGAATAAATACATACAAAAGTTTAGTTCATACTTTATAACAAAAACATTTTATATAAAATTGAATGTATTATCTTTATGCAATTATGCATATTCACTTGCGAACTATTAAAAAACCTATAGAATTCAAAGGATGACTAAATATACAATTCCCATTTAAAATCTTGATGAAGTACATATTATTAAAAACAACACTTTTTTAATTTTAAGAAGTATTACACTTTTTAACACTTTCCTTATAAACATGATTTTTATAAGGAAATCTGATACAATTCTTAAATAATATTATTATGTATAGATATTACGAATATAGTGCATAATTAAAGAAGGTGATTTTATTGAAATTAAATAAAAATTTACAACTATGTATATTAATTGGGACATTGATATGCTATTCAATCTATTTTATGTTTTTTTATCTGCTCCCTACTCATTTTTCAAATTCAGACGTACGCTTCGCTTCTCTTATTGTTGAAGCCATTACATTTGTATCACTCATTTACTCTATATATTCTAAAAAAGTTAGTTCAAATCCGTTTTGGATATGTATCACAATAGCAATTGGGAGTTTTTTATTAGGAAAAATAGTATATACATATCAAGATAGCTTCTTCGAAATTCCAATACATCGTTTTACTATTTCTGATGTATTTTACATGTTTTTTCTACTCTTCTGTCTTATCGCTTTCTGCTATAAAATCTTAAAAGAATGCGATAAATGGGAAAAAGCGTTCTTTATTTGTGATATATGCATAGTACTTACTTCCATATTCACATTGGAGTGGTATTTATTTAATCAACCAAATTTAAATATATTCTCTCTTTCACTAGGAGATGTTTTCCTTTCATTTCTATATCCAATTGCAGATTTATTATTTCTTCTACTAGGTGTTAGTCTCATTTTCCGTCCAACAATTTTTAATTCCAAGCGGAAAATTTACATCTTTATTTTTGTATTAATAAGTTCTGCAACTTTTAACTATATTTATTTTTACTTAAATAACCATTTATCAACAGAAACGATAACATTATTACGTCTTTTATATAGAATACCTATATTACTTATTGCAATAGCTGGATCTATTTCAGAAGATCATAATAGCCATAAAAATTATTTCATTGTTAACCCTATAATAGGAAAAAAGGTTTTAGTTGTATTTCCCTATCTTGCCGTTGCAATACTAATCGGGTTTACGTTAAAAGAACAAACATCATCTTCAACTCTCATTACGGGAAATTGTATTACTTTTATTTTCGTACTCATTCGTCATTCTATTGTACGTATGCAAAACAATTCCCTAACCAAACGCTTACAGGCATTTAATGCCCAATTAGAAGAAAAAGTTACTTTACGGACTTCAGATTTAGTTCATAAATCAGAGGCTCTGTCTCAAAAGCAACAAAAATTTAAATCATTATATGAATATCACCCTGATCCTATTTTTACAATTGATTTAAATGGGGTATTCTTAAATGTAAATAAAGCTGGAAGTATACTACTTGGAGCACCAACGGACGAGTTACTTGGTGAAACTTGTTTTTCGATTATTTTAGATGAAGATAAACATAAACTAGCATCAGCATTAGAAAAAGTGAAACAACAAGAATCGGCATCCTTACAACTTAGTTCTCAATATAAAGATGGCTTTACTTATTTTTTATACGTTACCATCGTCCCTATTATGATAGACGGGCAAATTTCAGGAAGCTATATAATGGTGAAAGATATTACTGCACTAAAAAAACAGCAAGAAGAAATAAAATATTTAGCATTCCATGATACTGTAACGAAAATTGGGAACCGTGCCTTTTTCCATAAGAAATTAAAAAGAGTTATAAAAAATGCTAGAACAACAGACAGTGAGTTCGCATTATTATATTTAGATTTAGATCGTTTTAAAGCAATTAACGATACACTGGGACATTCGTCAGGAGATTACATATTAGAAGAAGTAGCAAAGCGATTCCAATCCTGTCTTCCATCACATACTCATCTGTCAAGAATCGGTGGCGATGAATTTACAATTTTAATTGAAAACTATACTGACGAAGATTCCTTATTCCAATTATGTAACCAGTTATTTGAATGCATGGAAAAGCCGTTTGTCATACATGAGCATACATTAACTTTATCACTAAGTATCGGCATCGCAATTTATCCACATTCCGGAATCGATACCGCTACACTTCTGAAAAACGCTAATGTTGCAATGTATGATGCGAAGGCAAAAGAGCTTAACTCTGTCTCTATTTATGACGATGTAATCGCTAGAAAGATTGAAAGACGATTACGATTAGAAAAAGATTTACCAAACGCAATACAAAATAAAGAATTGCTCCTTTTATATCAACCTCAAGTTGATAGCCAATCTAACAAAATTATCGGTGCTGAAGCTTTAATCAGGTGGAACCATCCCGAATTAGGTGTTATTTCTCCATATGAATTTATTCCGATTGCTGAAGAAACACTACAAATTATTCCAATAGGAAAGTGGACATTGCAGCAAGCCTGTGAGCAAATGAAACGTTGGCATACACTCGGATATTCTCATTTAAAAATAGGCGTAAATTTATCTGCTAAAGAATTTGAACAAGAAGATTTTGTAAAGTCTATTTCTTCTACATTAGCAAATACAGGTTTACCAGCAAGTTCTCTCGATCTTGAGTTAACAGAGCGAATTGCAATGATGGATGAGCGAGAAACATTGATAAAATTGCGCACACTAAAAAGTTTAGGGATTCACATTTCAATCGACGACTTTGGTACAGGCTATTCTTCGCTAGCCTACTTACCTTTATATCCAATCGATACTTTAAAAATCCCAAGAGAATTTATTACAATGTCTGAAACGTGTGAAGATGGAATGGAAATTATTAAAACGATTATTACATTAGCACATACATTAGAAATGTCTGTCATTGCTGAAGGGGTAGAAACAAAAGAACACGTAAATTTCCTTCAAAAAAATAAATGTCGGTTTATTCAAGGTTACTATTATAGTAAACCTATCCATACGCATGCATTTACTGAACTATTAGAAATCGGGATTCACCCATAGTACATAGCTAATCAGGATAAGTAATAATGAATTTGAACAACTATAGTAAAAAGGAAAGAAGATATTAATCTGTACCCTTTGTAAAGGACATTTTGAAAAAAGTTAGGCAACATCAAGAAGATGATTTCTGTATCCAACAGGAGTCATCTTTTTTAAATTCC
>NZ_VLTE01000003.1:0-99191 GCF_007558965.1 Bacillus sp. HY001
CCTGTCCCCGCAACCAAATGGTCCCGTGGTGTAGTGGTTAACATGCCTGCCTGTCACGCAGGAGATCGCCGGTTCGACCCCGGTCGGGACCGCCATTTATGTTGGCTCGGTAGCTCAGTCGGTAGAGCAGAGGACTGAAAATCCTCGTGTCGGCGGTTCGATTCCGTCCCGAGCCACCATTTTTTTATGCCGACTTAGCTCAATTGGTAGAGCAACTGACTTGTAATCAGTAGGTTGGGGGTTCAAGTCCTCTAGTCGGCATCCTTTAGGGGCATAGTTTAAAGGTAGAACTGAGGTCTCCAAAACCTCCAGTGTGGGTTCGATTCCTACTGCCCCTGTAAGTATATGGGCCTATAGCTCAGCTGGTTAGAGCGCACGCCTGATAAGCGTGAGGTCGATGGTTCGAGTCCATTTAGGCCCACCATATATTATTCCGCAGTAGCTCAGTGGTAGAGCTATCGGCTGTTAACCGATCGGTCGTAGGTTCGAGTCCTACCTGCGGAGCCATGGCCCGTTGGTCAAGTGGTTAAGACACCGCCCTTTCACGGCGGTAACACGGGTTCGAATCCCGTACGGGTCATAAAAAAAAGAGTCAGCAATATGCTGACTCTTTTTTATTTTGTAGAATCCTCCGTTATCAGCTGATTTTCCTGAAATAAATAAAGGGATTTAGGAAAAGCTATGGTATGTATAAAAAGGAGGAGACAAAAATGACACGAGTGAGAGACTTTATGAGTACTCATGTTGTACAGTGTACAACGTTAGACAATGTATATGAGGCTGCTGTAAAGATGAAAGAAGAATCGATTGGATTGATTCCAGTTGTTGAAAATGAGCAAGTTGTTGGGCTTGTTACGGACCGAGATTTAGTTGTTCGTGGGATTGCTGAGAAACATCCTGGATCTAATAAAATTACAAATGTAATGACAACAAACATTGTTTCAGTTTCTCCAGATGATTCTATTGAAAAAGCTACAGAGTTAATGGCACAGTATCAAATTAGACGATTACCAGTAGTTGAGAGTGGTCAACTTGTTGGGATGCTAGCACTAGGTGATTTAGCCATAAAAGAATCGGCAGATGATCAAGCTGGATTTGCTCTAAGTGAAATCTCGGAGCACACGGAGTGAAGAGAGACTTTTATTAGTGGGATAAGTTACGTATCAAAATCAGATGCATTATTCTAGTATATGGATTAAACTAATATGTTAGCATGATGTATCTGAGACATTATATAATAAGTATATAGTTAGTAATTTCGACAGTTTTTTTAAATTTGTCATTCCTAATTTTAAATAAGAGAAAAAATGATATACTGATAGATATAAGTATTATGAAAGATTTCGAATATAACAATATTTATTATTAATGATGTAATAATGGATTAATATTTCCTATGTAGACAAAAGGGAAGGGGAATTATATGAGGGCTGTACAGCGCGATCCAAATTGGAATTTGGTTACAGATACATATATAGAACCAAATAATTTCGCTGAATTATTTTCTTTGCTTGTACCTTGTCACCCAAAAGGTGAAGGGAAAGAACGAACTATATTAGTGTGGAAAGAAAAAGAATTTTATAAAGAAGAAAATTTAGCGGCATTTATCGTATATGGAATGAATAAAGCAAAGAATTTACCGCAGTTTCATAAAGATGAAATTCCAACTCTAGTACGTATTCTTCGCTTATGCCAAGAGATTGGTTGGTATGAAGAAGCAAATACTTTTATGGTAAATCAAGGACTAGCTGAGTTTGTTCACACTTCATTGGAATATGAAACGTGGGATCTTTTGACGCAAGCGGTCGCTTTAAACTATTTAATTATTAAATATCGTATTGGTGAATTGACTGATGGGGATGTAGAAATTTGGGATAGAGTTAAATTTAATGAGAAATGTATAACGGATTGTAAGCATCTATTATCCCATAAAGAAGTATTGGAATTTACATTCTTTTATATGTGTAAGAGAGCTAAATTACTATCAAAAGAGCAATTAAATAGTGATATGATGAGTCTAGCGATGTATTGTAATACTTTCGTGTATGACTTATATACACATGACTTATTACGAAAATATCGTAAGTGTACAGACTTCCTATCATATTATGGACCTAGTCAAGCGGTGTTAGCTTGTCAAAGAGCTGTACTTTCTCAAATTTCAGATCGATTAGACCCACTTAAGACTACTCATGTAGATGATTATTTATATGTAATGAAAGAAATGATGGAGCATATGACGATAGGAATAATGGATCGATATGATCATTTTATTGGGAAGTTATTATCATATGTGCCATTTTTCGAAATGATTCAAGTTCCACAACATGCATATTATTGTGAAGAATTACTGTATATTTGTAAGGGCATTGAATATAAAGAAGAAATATTACGCAATTATATATTTATACAATTACATGATTGTTTACCATCATTCTTTAAACTATTTCTTAAAAATAAGCGTTATGCAACGATTCATGACATTCTGTTCTATTGGTGCGATGATGAACAAAGAATGAGCTTAGAGAAGAAATATAATCTTAGCTTTATTTATGAAAAATATGCTTGTGGATAAAGAGCATTTTCTATATAAAAAATTTATATAAATTAAAAAGGATCTCAAGTTTATGTGAGATCCTTTTTTTATTAGTAAAGCAAGGAGAACGCAATTAAGACGAGAAATAACATTCCATAAAGGAGAAATTGTGCCGTATTGCTTCCTTGTATACCAAAAAAAGTATTTATTTTCGTGTATAAATTCGATATATATTTTATCGGATTATCTTTGAAAGATTGGTACACAGTGTCTCCTCTTTCTAAGCTTCTTGTTCGTGTTTTTTGTTTTTAGGAACATGAATGTACCTAGCTATGAATAATAAAATAGCCATAAAGAATACAGGAAATACGGTAGATAAATAAAAACCATTACTAATAATATTTGTTATTAGGGCACTTAATAGAAAGATGGCATTATATATATGGGCAATTTTTTGTTTAAATTGTACTTGAAAAGATTCCATCATAATTTCTAAAGCAACAAAAGCAATGATAATAGATAAAAATACAGTGTTTGTATTGTAAATGATTAAACAACAGATTAAACCTAGAAAGGCTAAGTATTCAATTAAGAGAGGTATATTGATATTGCGTGGCATACAATTTACCTAACTAAATATGGCAGTGGGTTTACTGCATTTGTTTTTTCGAAATTCCATTCTCCATTGTGTAATTCAAAATGAAGATGTTGCCCGTATGAATGACCTGTGTTTCCCATATGACCTACTAATTGTCCAGCTTGAACTTGATCACCAGCTTGTACAGTGCGATCGTTCATGTGAGCATAGACTGTTGTATATAATTTCCCGTTTATTTGATGGGCGATGAACACAACATTGCCATAGCTAGCTGAATAATATGATTTCACCACTTTACCTGCAGCTGCCGCTTGGATAGAGACAGTACCTTGAGCTGCGATATCTATACCATAATGCATTTGTTCCCAGCGCATATCAAAGGTTGAGCTAATTCTTCCTTGAGTAGGGAATTTGAAAACTGCTGGAATGGAAGTAGGTTGAGCCGTTTGAGCCTGTGATTGCGTTTGATTTTGCACTACATAATGTTTTGCCACGTATCCGTATCCTGTACCAAAGCGAATTTTATACCAAGTTCCTACAGTTTCGACTACTTGTACTTGTGTACCATTTTGTAATGAACCAAGTAGTGCACTACTTGTACTAGCGTTGCTACGTACATTAAGTTTAGGTGTTGCAACTGTGTATTTCGTATTATTTTGAACTGTGATGCCTTTTACTAAAGGATGTGAACCATTAGACACGAACGCTTTTTGTACGTAACCTGTTGTGCCATTATGTAAAATTTTATACCACTCGCCTTGTTCTTCTTGAATGGTAACGAATTTCCCATTTGGTAATACATCTAAAATTGAAGATTCTAAATTAGGTTCAGAACGAACGTTTAATGCATTGGCATTAACGATGTATTGATTATTAGATTGAAGTTTGTTTTTTAGTAGAATAGCATCTTTTTGTACGTAACCTACTTTATTATTAACAGATACTTTATACCAGCCATTAGTTGTTTCAAGTATGTTTACTTTCGTATTAAAGCGAATTGTATCAATTGAAGAGCTATTTGCGTTATCTTTTGTATGTAAGGATACTTGATCGACTTTGACATATCCAGTTTTCACATTAGACAATTGTTCAGCGTTGGCTGTTTGTACGTTTGTTTCTCCCATAGAAGGAAGTAAAGAGGCAATTGCGACAGTAGTTGCTGTTAAAGCAGTAGCTTTCATATTCATATAATAGAGACCTCCTCTAGTTGTATAGTTGTAATTTTATTATAGTATAAAGATATAATATAGTGGGTGTATTCACATAAATGTAATATGAAATCAATATAAAAATAAATTTTTTGAGGATAATGATTCCTTTTTATCCAATTAATTAGGATAATAATTTCTAAGATAGAATATAAGTATTATATAGTTTTATTATTTTGTTGACAATTGAGAAAATTAAAACAGTTGATGATGTCTTATTACGATGTTATACTGACAGTGTTAATTTCATAGTTTGCTAGGAGAGCTGGTGTTGCCAGCTGAGAGTAGGCCGTAAGCCTTTGATCCTTTTCATTACCTGATCTAGATTATGCTAGCGTAGGGAAGCAATTCGGACACTAATAATGAGTCCCCGTTTCTTTGCGTATAGAAACGGGGCTTTTTTGTTTGAAAATTTCATATTGAAACCACTAGGGGTGCTTGTTGTGCTGAGAGAGGAATAATCCTTAACCCTTATAACACCTGATCTAGGTAATACTAGCGAAGGGAAGTGGAGCAACGAATAAATTATAATTTTATTTGTTGTAACCACTTCTTATTTAGAAGTGGTTTTTTATTTACATACACATACCGGAAGGGGATAGGGAAATGAAATTTTGCGATAGATTATTAGAAACTGTACAACCAGTTTGGGAGATGAGTCATAATCATCCGTTTGTAGTAGGTATGGGGGATGGCACGTTAGAAAAAGATAAGTTTCAGTATTACATTATTCAAGATTATTTATATTTGTTAGATTATGCAAAGCTGTATGCGATTGGTGTTGTAAAGGCAACGAATCCACAAGTAATGGGGAAATTTGCTGAACAAATTGATGGCATATTAAATGGAGAAATGACAATCCATAAACAGTATGCAAAAAGACTTGGAATTTCTATAGAGGAGATAGAGTCAGCAAAACCATCTGCTAAAAATTTAGCTTATACAAATTACATGATGTCCGTATCTCAAAATGGCACACTTGCGGAATTAATAGCAGCACTTCTTCCATGTATGTGGAGCTATTGGGAAATTGGAAAGCGTTTAAATGATATACCTGGAGCAAGAGATCATGAGTTCTTTGGTGAGTGGATTCAAGGATATAGTTCTGAAGAATACGGTAACCTTTGTATTTGGTTAATAGATTTATTAAATGAAATGGCAGTTGGAAAGTCTGAAAAAGAGCTAGATCGATTAGAGGAGATTTTCCTATATTCCAGTCGATTTGAATATTTATTCTGGGATATGTCCTATCGTAAGGAGATGTGGGGATTTGAGGAGCAAGAACATACTACAGTTTCATAATGTTTCTTTTCATTATGATGAGAAACCAATCATCAATGAATTAAATGCTTCTATACAAGATAAAGAGTTTGTAAGTATTATCGGACCGAGTGGATGCGGGAAAAGTACTTTATTTCGCCTTATTACAGGTTTAGAAGAAGCGAGTACTGGACAGATAGAACTGACAGAAACAAAGAGCCATCCTGTAGGGTATATGCCCCAAAAAGACATGCTCCTGCCATGGAGAACGATTATTGAGAATGCTGCTCTGCCGCTAGAGTGCCAAGGTGTACAGAAGAAAGAAGCGCAAATAAAGGCAAAGGAACTGTTACATAAATTTGGCTTACAAGGGTATGAGACAAAATATCCGAAAGATTTATCTGGAGGTATGAGGCAACGCGTATCTTTCATTCGAACTTTATTAACAGGCGGGGAGATATTGTTGTTGGATGAACCGTTTAGCGCGTTGGATGCTTTAACGAAGGCATCTTTGCAAGAATGGCTGTTTGAACAATGGAAAGAGTGGGAAAAAACAATTTTATTTATCACTCATGATGTGGAAGAAGCGTTGTTTCTTTCTAATCGAATTTTAGTAGTAGAGCAGCAACCGATAACTACTTTAACCGAGAGGGTTGTACCACTTGATCGTAATCGAACAAGAAAAGATTTATATAAGCCGGAAGTGTTAGCGCTTAAAGATGAGCTTCTTAGTATGTTACAAAGGCAGGTACTCGTATGATGAACCGGTTGAAGGAGCTATTACCTGCTTTTACACTTTCTAGCATTTTACTTGCCTTCTGGGAAGTAGGAGCAAGAATCGTAGATGAAATGTACATTTTACCGTCACCGTCTGCAATTGTAATGAAGATATGGAAACTAAAAGATATATTATTCACGGTTCATTTGCCAGCAACATTGTACGTCGTTTTAATAGGGATAGCTATTTCTATCGTACTTGGGGTAGGGCTAGCGATGTTAATGAATGCGAGTAATTGGATGGAGAGAGCATTTTATCCATTATTAGTTGCTTCACAAACGATTCCGATTACAGCGCTTGCCCCACTTTTCGTTTTATGGTTTGGATATACGATCTGGAGTAAGGTTGTTGTTACGGTTTTAATTACGTTTTTCCCAATTGCGGTCAATACGTATGATGGACTACGCAGTACGAAAAAAGAATGGGAAGAGCTTTTAGTTACGTACGGGGCGACGAAAAAAGATGTTTTTCTTAAATTAAAATTGCCGTCTGCTCTTCCTTATTTCTTCTCAGCTTTAAAAATTGCAGTTCCGCTTAGTGTAATTGGGGCAGCAATTGGTGAATGGCTCGGTGCACAAGCTGGGCTTGGATATTTCAGTAAAAGAATGATGACGCAGTTAGACGGAGCAGGTGTATTTGCGCCCATTGTATTGTTATCATTATTAGCTATTTTCTTCGTCATACTTATTTCGGTATTAGAAAAGAAATTCATTAGTTGGAGGAAGCATTCATGAAATTTTTAAAACGCATCTTTGTGTTTACATTATTAGTTGCAATGATTGCTGGATGTTCTAGTAATTCAGCATCAGATAAGAGTAAAAAAGAAAAAGAAATAACGGTCATGCTTGATTGGTACCCAAATGCGGTACATAGCTTTATTTATGCGGCAATTGAAAAAGGATACTTTAAAGAAGAAGGAGTAAAGGTGAATATTAAATTCCCTTCTAATCCGACTGACCCATTAACTTTAGCAGCTGCAGGAAAAGTAACAGTGGGCTTATATTATCAGCCTGATGTTGTCATGGCAAAAGCAAATGAACAAATTCCAGTGAAATCAATTGGAGCTGTCGTACGTTCACCATTAAATCATGTTGTATCGCTGAAATCAGCAGGCATTCAATCGCCGAAAGATTTAGAGGGGAAAACAGTTGGATATTCTGGAACACCTTTAAGTGAGATGTATTTAAAAACGATGGTAAAAGAAGCTGGTGGTAATCCAGATACAGTGAAAGTAGTCGATGTGGGCTTTGATTTAGTACCGGCATTAATTACGAAAAAAGTGGATGCGGTAACGGGGGCATACATTAACCATGAAGTACCTGTTATGCGTCATGAAGGTCATGAACCAGCATACTTTAATCCAGCTGATTACGGTGTACCGAATTACCATGAGCTTGTATTTGTAACAGGTGATAAAACGTTGAAAAAAGATAAAGAAGCGTTGCAAGCATTCTTACGTGGTACGAAAAAAGGCTATGATTTCATGAAGAAAAATCCAGATGAAGCATTAAATATTTTATTAAATCATCAAGAAAAAGAAAACTTCCCACTTGTACCAGAAGTTGAAAAAGAAAGTATGAAAATTTTATTAGAGAAGATGGAAACGAAAGATGAGCCATTCTTATCGGATTCAAAAGAATCATGGGAGAAACAAAATAAATGGCTGAAGGATAAAGGTATGACGAAAGAAATCGTTCCGGCCGATGAGTTATTCGAAAACATTTTAAAGTAGGCGAATGAATATGAAAAATGAGCTTCATGTAATCTCAAATGGTCACATGTCATTCGAAGAGTTGGTGAGTGCAGCGATGCAAATTGAAAGTGAGATTGATTATTTGCATATTCGTGAGCGTGAGAAAAGTACGAAGGAATTGTATGAAGGTGTGGAAAGCCTTTTGAAAAAAGGCTTTCCGGCATCAAAAATAGTGATAAATGATCGAATTGATATTGCTATTTTATTAAACATTCCGCGTGTACAGCTAGGATATCGAAGTGCAAATGTAAGGTCAGTGAAAGAAAAGTTTTCTTATTTGCATGTCGGTTATTCTGTGCATTCTTTAGAAGAGGCGATCGATGCATTTAAGAATGGAGCGGATTCACTCGTCTATGGTCATGTATTTCCGACAGATTGTAAAAAAGGCGTGCCAGCGAGAGGGCTTGAAGAGGTTTCAGACATTGCAAAGTGTTTATCCATACCAATTACAGCAATTGGCGGAATTACCATAGAAAACACCAGGGATGTTCTTACTAACGGCGTCAGTGGTATTGCTGTTATGTCTGGAATTATAAGTAGTAGTAACCCGTATAGCAAAGCGAAATCTTATAAGGAATCAATAAGAAAGTGGGCGGAAAAACATGTGTAAGAAGTATGATGTAGCGATAATTGGCGGTGGTGTAATTGGTAGTTCAGTTGCACATTTTCTGGCAGAAAGAGGACATAAAGTGGCGATTATAGAGAAGCAAAGAATTGCATCTGAAGCCTCGAAAGCAGCCGCTGGTTTACTTGGGGTTCAGGCAGAATGGGATGCATATGACCCACTATTTGAACTTGCAAGAGAAAGCCGTGCTATATTTCCACAACTTGCAGAAGTTTTACGTGAAAAAACAGGCATCGATATTGGGTATGAAGAGAAAGGCATTTATCGTATTGCTCAAAATGAAGAGGAGAAGGAAAGAATTCTTCACATTATGAATTGGCAGCAGAAAACGGGTGAAGATTCTTATTTTCTAACGGGAGATCGTTTACGAGAGAAAGAACCATTTCTTTCTGAGTCAATTATAGGTGCTGTATATTATCCGAAAGATGGTCATGTTATTGCACCAGAGCTTACGAAAGCATTCGCACATTCTGCATCATTTTCGGGTGCTGATATATATGAACAGACAGAAGTTTTTGATATTTGTATTGAAAATAATAAAGTGACTGGGATTGTGACGAGCGAAGGTAGTATCACATGTGAAAAAGTTGTTATTGCGGGTGGTTCATGGAGTACGAAGTTACTGCGTCATTTTCACCACGAATGGGGTACATATCCAGTTAAAGGAGAAGTAGTAGCGGTAAGAAGTAGAAAGCAACTTTTAAAGGCTCCTATTTTCCAAGAAAGATTTTACATTGCACCAAAGCGCGGTGGACGTTACGTAATTGGAGCAACGATGAAGCCTCATACGTTTAATAAAACTGTGCAACCGGAAAGTATTACTTCTATATTAGAGCGCGCGTATACGATATTACCAGCTTTAAAAGAAGCAGAGTGGGAAAGCACATGGGCAGGGTTAAGACCACAATCGAATCACGAAGCTCCTTATATGGGAGAGCATGAAGAGATAAAAGGTTTATATGCTTGTACTGGGCATTATCGAAACGGTATTTTATTAAGTCCTGTTTCTGGTCAGTATATGGCGGATTTAATAGAAGGAAAGCAGGAGAATCACTTGCTAGATTCATTGCTTTCTAAAACATTTTAGAAAGGGGCTGGAAGTTTGAATTTGAAAATTAATGGTAATCAAATTGAAGTGCCAGAGAGTGTAAAAACAGTAGCAGAGCTACTTACACATTTAGAGTTAGAAAACAGAATTGTTGTAGTAGAGCGTAATAAAGATATTTTACAAAAAGATGATCATACAGATACATCTGTTTTTGATGGAGACCAAATTGAGATTGTAACTTTCGTAGGAGGCGGTTGATTATGTTAAACATTGGACCATTTTCATTTCATTCTAGACTTTTATTAGGAACAGGAAAATTCCCTGATTTTGATGTGCAGCAAAAGGCAATTGACGTATCTGAGGCGGAGGTTTTAACGTTCGCAGTACGTCGTATGGATATATTTGATGCAAAGCAGCCAAATTTATTAGAGAAACTGGATGTGAAAAAATATAAGTTGTTACCAAATACAGCTGGAGCAAAAAATGCTGAAGAAGCGGTTCGTATTGCAAAGTTAGCAAAAGCTTCGGGGCTTTGCGACATGATCAAAGTAGAAGTTATTGGTGATGATAGAACGTTATTACCTGATCCAGTAGAAACGTTAAAGGCATCTGAAATGTTACTAGAAGAAGGATTTATCGTTCTTCCGTATACATCTGATGATGTTGTATTAGCACGTAAATTACAAGAACTAGGTGTGCATGCAATTATGCCAGGAGCATCACCAATCGGTTCAGGGCTTGGTATTGTGAATCCGTTAAATTTAAGCTTCATTATTGAACAAGCGACAGTACCAGTTATCGTTGACGCTGGTATTGGTAGTCCAGCTGATGCGGCATTTGCGATGGAATTAGGAGCTGATGGTGTGTTATTAAATACGGCTGTGTCGGGAGCAAAAGATCCAATTAAGATGGCATACGCAATGAAATTAGGTATCGAGGCAGGGCGAATTGGCTTTGAAGCAGGTCGTATTGCACGTAAACGTTGTGCAACAGCAAGTAGTCCTTTAGAAGGAATGAGCGTAGTTGAATAATCGATATTCTCGCCAGGAATTATTCTCTCCAATTGGAGAAGAGGGGCAACGAAAGATAAGAGAAAAGCATGTACTCATTATCGGTGCAGGTGCATTAGGTAGTGCAAATGCAGAGATGTTTGTAAGAGCTGGTGTTGGCACAGTAACGATTGTTGACCGGGATTATGTCGATTGGAGTAATTTACAAAGGCAGCAATTGTATGCAGAGAGTGATGTAGAAAATAATCTTCCGAAGGCTGTAGCGGCAAAAAAACGTCTAGAAGAGATCAATCGTGAAGTAAGAATAGAAGCTCTCGTTCAAGATGTAACAGCTGAGGAATTAGAAGAACTCGTTACAAACGTTCATGTAATTATTGATGCGACTGATAATTTTGAAACACGTTTTATTGTAAATGATATAGCACAAAAACATTCTATTCCATGGATTTACGGAGCATGTGTAGGGAGTTATGGCCTTTCTTATACAATTCTTCCTAGTAAAACGCCATGTTTATCTTGTTTATTACAATCGATTCCACTTGGCGGAGCGACATGTGATACAGCGGGGATTATATCACCTGCTGTATCTCTCGTTGTTTCTCATCAAGTTACGGAAGCTCTTAAATTGTTAGTGGAAGATTACGAATCACTTCGAGATGGACTTGTGTCGTTTGATGTATGGAAGAATGAATATTCATGTATGAATGTGCAAAAGCTTCGTAAACAAAATTGTCCTTCGTGCGGAGAGAATGCATTATATCCGTATTTAAATAAAGAAAATACATCGAAAACAGCAGTGTTATGCGGGAGAAATACAGTTCAAATTAGACCACCTCATAAAGAGGAAATGGATTTTGAACGATACAAAGAATTGCTGAATGATCGTGTGAATGATTTAAATGTGAATCCATATTTATTATCATTTTCTGTGGAAGAAAAGAGATTAGTTGCTTTTAAAGATGGTCGTGTACTTGTACATGGAACGAAAGATATAAGCGAAGCAAAGACAATTTATCATCGCTATTTTGGGTAGAAAAGGATGAGTGGGATGAAAGTAAATAAAGCTTTAACAATTGCAGGATCTGATAGTGGCGGCGGTGCCGGCATTCAAGCAGATTTAAAAACATTCCAAGAGCTTGGTGTGTATGGGATGACGGCTATTACGGCAATTACTGCTCAAAACACGCTTGGCGTTCAAGGGGTATATCCAGTTCCGTTAGAAGGTATTACGGAACAGCTGAATTCAATTGGTACGGATTTAACACCAGATGCTGTGAAACTAGGAATGTTATTTAGCAGCGAAATTATTCAAATTGTAGCAGAACATATTAATAAATTTGGCTGGAATAATATTGTACTAGACCCTGTTATGATTGCTAAGGGCGGTGCATCATTATTACAACAAGAAGCAGTACAAGCATTAAAAGAATATTTATTACCAGTAGCAACGGTTGTAACACCGAATGTTCCTGAAGCAGAAGTGTTAACTGGGATGGAGATTCATAATGTTGAAGATAGTAAGGAAGCTGCGAAAGTACTGCATGAATTAGGTGCGAAATACGTGCTTATGAAGGGTGGACATGCAGAATATCAAGGTAATGAAGTAATTGACTTACTCTTTGATGGTGAGCAATTTGTCGAATTTAGAAGTGAACGAATTCCTTCAAAGCAAACGCACGGAAGCGGGTGCACATTTGCTTCAGCGGTTACTGCAGGACTTGCGAAAGGCCACTCCATTGAAGAGGCAGTTCAAGAAGCAAAACGATTTATTAGTATAGCAATTGAAGAGCCATTGAATATTGGAAGTGGTCATGGACCGACGAATCATTTTGCATATAAGATGAATAATACACGTGTATAAAGAAATGAGAAGCCAGTTTGTTAACTGGCTTTTTTTCTGTTTACTTTTTCCAAATACAGGAGTAATATATCAGCCAGAATATATTTTTTGTAATACGCTGAGTCCAAATATAAGGAGCGGAGGAACCAATTTGTGCAGTGTCACTAGGGGTGAATCTTTCAATTTTGAAAGTAGGGCTACTCTCAAAGTCCGAATCCGACAGCTAACTTCGTAAGCGTCTTGAGAGAGGGCGGTGCCATGATGGATACATCACTTCATCGATCTGATTAGTATAGGGGAATATCAATCTATGTTTGTGTTCTTTTATGCTAAGGAGGATGAGGTACATGGAGCTAACACTTATTTGTGTTGGAGAAGAAAGCAAGGTAAATAGTTTAAGAGATTTAGTAGCATTTCAACATGAGTTAATCATCTTTACAGCAAATGAAGAAATAGCGGATGAAGTTAGGGATTGTGGATTTGATTGGACGTATAGTTGTAGTAAGGAGCAGGATTTTACTAGTATTTGTGAGTGTATTAAAAAGGTGATTTTACTAGGTGATGAGCTTCCAATCGTTAGCTTCTTCACAGAACACATTCGCTTTTCTTTTCAAGCACCTATTACTGTTGTTACAAGGAATAAACGATATCCAGCGAGGCTCTATGAAATAATGGGAGCTACATTTGTCGTGTTTACGAATTGTGATAATATTTCTTTTTTATTTTTTGAATAGGGCGGGGGAAAAGAAGATGAAAGTGTTGTTATTAGGAGATATAGCGAATCGTTGGGCAGTATCGGTAGAGCGAGTTCAAGAATTGGTGGTGCTCGATCCTATTTTTCCAAGGCCCTATATCATATTGCCATCAAAAGACGCTTTATATTTAAAAACAGATGTTATCGAATATGAGCAACTACATGCAGAATTGTCACAAGTTTATATTCGCGGGAGAAATTTACGTGCTTTTTTACGAGGGGAATAAATAGTGAGTGAAAAAAGAGCGAATGCGAAGTGCAACAAGCTATGCACTTCATGTCATTCGCTCTTTTTATTTCGTATTTAAAAGGTTATTTCCGTGAAAAAGAAAGAAAAGACGAGAAAATAGATGAAAGAATATTAATAATACTCAATGTAAGCGTTTAAATAGATGGATATTTTCTTATTTTCAGTAATTTGACTCTTTACAAGTCAAATATAGAGGAGTATATTTACTCTCATAAATCATTCATAAAATTTCCAAAAAAACCTAAAATCGCTGAGTTCCAGAAATGGAGCGGGGGAACCAATTTTGTGCATCGTCACTTGGGGTGAATCTTTCAGTTTTGAAAGTAGGGCTACTCTTTAGGCCCGAATCCGACAGCTAACCTCGTAAGCGTTTAGAGAGGAGGTTTACTTTGTGTTGTTCATTTCGAACACTAAGTAGAGCTTAGTGTTCTTTTTTTGATTAGTTAATGGTAAATTTTTACAAAAGAGAGGGATAGCTATGTTAGATGTTGTGATGATCGGGATCTTTGTTGTGTTAGTCGCATCGATGGCAAGTCTTGCGAGTTGGTCAGATAAAGTTGTGAAAGAAGGGAAGCAATCATGACGATTGCCTTATCGGTTATTGTTACAGCAATTACGGTGTACTTAGTGTATGCATTATTAAATCCGGAAAAGTTTTAATTAGGGGGAGTCATTCATTATGATCTGGGTCGCAGTTGTTATTACAATGCTGTTGTTTATTCTTGTGGCAAAGCCAACGGGAATTTATTTAGAGAAAGCTTTTCAAGGGAGTAAAAAGCTAGATAAAGTATTCGGACCTTTTGAAAAACTTATTTTTAAAATTACGGGTGTAAAAGAATACAATCAAACGTGGAAACAGTACGCGTTGTCATTAGTTTTATTAAATGGATTTATGATTGTTGTCGTATATTTCATTTTCAGGCTACAAGGAGTATTGCCATTAAATCCAGCACACATTGAAGGAATGGAGCCTACGCTCGCTTTTAATACAGCAATTAGTTTTATGGCAGATACAAACTTACAGCATTATAGCGGTGAAAATGGTTTATCTTATTTATCACAATTAATTGGAATTACATTTTTAATGTTTGCAGCACCGGCAACGACGTTAGCACTTGTAATGGCGTTTATAAGAGGGCTTGCTGGAAAAGAGCTCGGTAACTTTTTCGTTGATTTTACGAGAGCTTTAACGAGAGTATTTCTTCCTATCGCATTTATTGCGGCACTAGTCTTTGTCGCACTTGGTGTACCACAAACGTTAGATGGGGCGGTTACGGCACAAACGATTGATGGGGCAAAGCAAAGTATATTACGTGGACCTGTTGCATCATTCGTGTCCATTAAAGAACTTGGAAATAACGGCGGTGGATTTTTCGGAGCGAACTCTACGCACCCATTCGAGAATCCAGGACAAATGAGCAATATCTTACAAATGATGCTTATGATGTTATTGCCAACGGCACTTCCATTTACGTACGGACGAATGGTAGGTAATAAAAAGCAAGGACGTATCCTTTTCGTATCATTGTTCATGGTTTTCTTACTAGGATTTATAACGATTACGACATCTGAATTGCATGGAAACCCAGTATTGAATCAAATGGGTATTCAGCATGTGCAGGGAAGTACGGAAGGAAAAGAAGTACGATTTGGAACAGTATTTTCTTCGCTATACGCAACAGTAACGACAGCTGCCGAAACAGGTGCTGTTAATACGATGCATGATACGTTAACACCAATTGGCGGATTAGTACCACTCGTAAATATGATGTTAAATACAGTATACGGCGGCGTTGGAGCAGGCTTTGTGAACATTATTATGTATGCGATTATCGCAGTCTTTATATCTGGATTGATGGTTGGACGGACGCCAGAGTTTTTAGGTAAGAAAATTGAAGGGAAGGAAATGAAATTAATTGCGGTAACAATACTATTTCATCCACTGCTTATTTTAGGATTTTCAGCATTAGCTCTTTCAACAAGTTTAGGAACGGATGCTATTTCTCATTCCGGTTTCCACGGTTTGACGCAAGTGGTATATGAATATACATCGTCAGCTGCGAATAATGGATCTGGATTTGAAGGATTAGCGGATAATACACCGTTTTGGAATATTACAACTGGTTTAGTTATGTTTTTAGGCCGTTATTTCAGTTTAATTACGATGCTAGCTGTTGCAGCTTCATTGAAAGAAAAGACGGTTGTACCAGAAACAGTCGGAACGTTCCGTACGGATAATAGTTTATTTGGTGGCATTTTCATCGGAACAATTGTAATTGTCGGTGCATTAACATTCTTCCCGATGTTAGTACTTGGCCCAATTGCAGAATTTCTTACATTGAAGTAATGGAGGGTAAATGATGAGACCGGTAGTAGTAAAAGAAAAAAGAGTAAATGAGTCACAAATACATGCTGTAGAAGATGAAGTTAGACAAGCGAAAACGATGGATCGTGATATCATGAAACACGCGATGAAGCAATCCTTTGCGAAATTGAATCCGAAAGTCATGATAAAGAATCCTATTATGTTCGTTGTAGAAATTGGATTTATCATTACGTTCATTTTATCTTTTCTTCCAAGTCATTCTAGTAGTGTACCAGGATGGTTTAATATAACAGTTTCTCTCATTCTCTTATTTACAGTTTTATTTGCTAACTTTGCAGAGGCGTTAGCGGAAGGACGGGGGAAAGCGCAAGCCGATTCTTTAAAACAATCGAAGAAAGATGTGTTTGCAAATGTTGTAAAAGAAAATGGAGATATTGTTCAAGTTTCAGCAACTGATCTGAGAAAAGGTGACGTTGTTATTGTACAACAAGGAGAAATGATTCCAAGTGATGGGGAAGTCATAAAAGGATTAGCGTCTGTTGATGAATCTGCGATTACAGGGGAATCCGCTCCTGTTATAAAAGAAGCGGGCGGTGATTTTTGTTCCGTAACAGGTGGTACGATGGTCGTCAGTGATGAAATTACGATTGTCATTACGAGTAATCCAGGTGAATCATTTATCGATAAAATGATTTCGTTAGTAGAAGGGGCTGCTCGTCAAAAAACGCCGAATGAGATTGCTTTAAATACAGTATTAACGAGTTTAACTCTTATTTTCTTAATCGTTGTTGTGACGTTACCGATTTTTACAAACTATTTAGGATTTCAAATTGATACAGCTGTACTTGTTGCGTTGTTAGTTTGTTTAATTCCAACGACAATTGGTGGGTTATTATCAGCGATTGGTATTGCTGGGATGGACCGAGTGACAAAGTTCAATGTATTAGCAATGTCAGGGAAAGCGGTAGAAGCTGCGGGTGATATTAATACAATTATTTTAGATAAAACAGGTACGATTACTTTCGGGAACCGGATGGCACATACACTGCTTCCTGTAGGTAATGAAACGATTGAGCAAGTAGGAAAATGGGCTGCGATTAGTTCTGTTTTAGATGAAACACCAGAAGGTCGATCTGTTATCGAATATGTAAAAACGAAAGCTCTATCATATGATAGAGCACTTGCAGAACAAGGTGAATTTGTTCCATTTAAAGCAGAAACGAGAATGAGTGGTGTCGATTTACAGGACGGAACGAAAGTGAGAAAAGGTGCTGTAGGTAGCGTGATTGAATGGGTTAGGTCACAAGGCGGAACGATTCCGAAAGATGTAAATCAAAAAGCAGATTCCATTTCCAAAGAGGGCGGAACACCCCTTGTCGTTGCTGTGGATAATCGTATTTACGGTTTAATTTATTTAAAGGATACAGTAAAGCCAGGTATGCGTGAGCGTTTTGAACAATTGCGTCAAATGGGGATTAAAACGGTTATGTGTACGGGTGATAACCCATTGACAGCAGCAACCATTGCAAAAGAAGCAGGGGTAGATGAATTTGTTGCTGAGTGTAAACCAGAAGATAAAATTGCGGTTATTAAAGCAGAGCAAGATAAAGGGAAACTTGTAGCGATGACAGGTGATGGTACAAATGATGCTCCGGCACTAGCGCAGGCTGACGTTGGATTAGCGATGAATAGTGGGACGACAGCTGCGAAAGAAGCAGCGAATATGATTGATTTAGATTCGAACCCGACAAAAATTATTGAGGTTGTAGGAATCGGTAAGCAATTGTTAATGACGCGTGGTGCGTTAACGACGTTTAGTATTGCGAATGATATCGCGAAATATTTCGCCATCATTCCAGCGATGTTTACACTTGCGATTCCGCAAATGGAAGCATTAAATATTATGAAATTAACATCACCGCTGTCAGCGATTTTATCAGCATTAATATTTAACGCTGTTATTATTCCGTTACTTATTCCATTGGCGATGAAAGGTATCGCATATAAACCGATGAGTTCGAATGCACTACTGGGACGAAACCTACTTATTTATGGGCTTGGCGGAGTGATTGTACCATTCATTGGAATTAAAGTAATTGATATAATTGTCGGCTTGTTTATATAAGGAAGAGGGGAAAAAGATGGCGAAGAAACAAAGTATACTATCACCAATCATCCGTATTACTTTTACATTTTTAGTGTTGTGCGGCCTTGTATACCCGCTTGTTGTTACTGGTATTGCACAAGCAGTGATGAAGGATAATGCGGATGGAAGTCTAATATATAATGATAAAAATGAAGTAATTGGTTCTAAATTAATCGGTCAAAATTTCACAGATCCACGTTATTTTCAGGGGCGTGTTTCTAGTATTGAATATAAAGCAGAAGCATCAGGCTCTAATAACTATGCACCGTCTAATCCAGATTTAGCGAAACGAGTAGAGAAAAGTATTGAGGAGTGGAAGAAACAAAACGGGGCTGTTCCAGTTACAGAAGTGCCGATCGATTTAGTGACGAATTCAGGTTCAGGGCTAGATCCTGACATTAGTCCACAGGCAGCCTCTGTACAGGTGGATCGTATCTCTAAATTAACGAATATTCCGAAAGAAACGTTAAATCAGTTGATTAAAGATCAAACAGAAGGTGCAGCACTTGGTTTATTTGGAGAAGATCGCGTGAACGTTTTAAAGTTAAATTTGGAATTACAGAAACTATTGAAATAGTAACAGTGCTACCTCAATCTAATGGATTGAGGTAGCGTTGTTTCGAAAGAAAGGTTGTGAGTGTTTTGTATGCGGATGACTATAAACCAACTTTTCAAAGGCGAACACCAGAAGAGTATTTAGAATATATTCGTCAGCAAAATCGCGGGAAGTTAAAGCTATATGTAGGAGCGGCTCCAGGAGTAGGGAAAAGTTATAAAATGCTCTTTGATGCAAGAGAGATGAAAAAAGACGGTACGGATATTGTAATTGGTTTAATTGAAACGCACGGAAGAAAAGAGACAGAAGAAGCAATTGCTGATTTAGAAAAAATTCCTTTAAAAGAAATAGATTATAAAGGGAAAGTATTTTATGAACTTGATGTGGAAGGAATTATAAAACGTGCACCACAGGTCGTTGTAGTGGATGAACTTGCGCATAGCAATATTCCTGGATCTAAAAATAAGAAACGTTATATGGATGTACAGGAATTGTTAGATGCCGGTATATCCGTTTTATCAGCTTTTAATATTCAACATTTAGAAAGCGTTCATGATATTGTAGCTCAAATTACGAATGTCAAAGTAAGAGAACGTATTCCAGATTTTATTTTACAAAAAGCAAATGAAATTCAGCTTGTCGATGCAACTCCAGAAGTATTAAGGAAGAGATTAATAGACGGGAAAATATATAAAGAAGAAAAAATAGAGCAAAGCTTACAAAATTTCTTCACGCTTAATAATTTAGGGGCACTAAGAGAATTATCGCTTCGGGAAGTTGCTGACGATATGGACGAGAAAATTAGCCAAACCGTTATAGAACCGATTGGCGTGAAAGAAAAAATTCTCGTTTGTGTACAATATAGTTCAACAGCGGAGAAGTTAATACGGAGAGGTTGGCGTATGGCAGATCGGTTAAACGCTGAATTGTATGTATTAAATGTAGAAAGGGAAAAGATAGATTCTCTTTCAGCAGGGAAAAAGCAAACAATTGAAGAGTGGAAGTCGCTAACGAATCAATTTGATGCGAGTTTTGTTTTAGAAGAGGCAAATGGAAGAAAGCCGGCTGATGTTATTATTGAAGTCGCGAAAAAACTACAAGTAACGCAAATTTTACTCGGGCAATCGGCAAGAACAAGATGGGAAGAAATTCGAAAAGGTTCAATTGTAAATGAAATTATGAGGCAAACGAAGTATATTGATATTCATATCGTTGCGGATCAAAGAGTTTAAAATAGAGACCATCTATAGGTCTCTATTTTGCTTTTTGTACAACCTGAAAACGTATCATTTTCATTGTGCATAAAATGATAAATAGAAATGTAATTGCACCTAGGAAGAAAATCCAAAAGTAATTTTGATTAAATACAAGAAATCCACCTACAAGTGGCCCTGTGCCCATACCGAGATAGCGAATAAAGTTGTACATACCGATAGCAGTTGCGCGTTCTTGTACAAATTCTTCCGTTAATAAAGTAGTGTGAGTTGGCATAGAAATCCCCATACTAAAACCGTACAAAGATGTAACGATAATGATGAATGGGATATTGATGCTATATGTGAAAGAGAATAAAGTGACACATATAATATTGAAGAAACTAGTAATGAATAAAGCTTGCTTTGTTGTGAGACGCTTTTGCAAAAGCTTGAAGCAATAACTTCCTAACATAATAGAAAGGGACATCGGTACAAACATAAGACCAATTTCACTTGCAGTTAAGTGAAATAAATTTGTTAAAATGTTCGGTAAAAAAACGAGGAAACAAAAGTAAATACAAAGTTGAATATAGCCAATAAGAGTAATAGAAAATCCAGTTTTATTTTTTAAGATAAACCAATAACTCTTTTTTGCTTGCGGTTGCTTAATTACAGTTGGTTTTGTTTCTGGAAGTAGTGAAATATTTATAATTAATAAGAGAATGCCAAGTGTAGATAAAAATAAAAATACGTATAAATGGCCATTTATACTGCCGAGATAACCACCTATAAGAGGACCAATTGCAGGTGCGAGAGCAAGTAACATTTGATACAGGCTCATTGCTTCTCCGCGTTCTTTTCCTTCAAATAAATCACCAATAATCGTTGCTGCAACTACAGGGATAGCTGCTATTCCTATAGCTTGAACAGCTCTGAAAAATAGAAATAAATAAACGTTCGCCGAAAAAGCACATCCGATTGAACCAATTGTACTAATGATTAAACTAGGGATAAGGACATATTTTCTCCCCTTTGTATCAATTAAAGGTCCGTATATGAGCTGCATAATGGCAAGAACGAATGTGAATAGTGAAACTGTTAAATTTACTAGATAAAGAGAAGTGTGAAAAGAAGCTTGAATCATAGGCAAGATAGGTGTGTAAATATTTTGAGCGAAGGAACCGAGTAAGGCACTTATACAGACAACATATAAAATGAAATGTAGTTTGGATTTTTTCATCATGTTAACCTCCTTGTTCTTTAGTTTCCTTGGAAACTAAATTTATTTTAACATGATTTTCTCACTTGTAAATATGAAAAAATGATTTTAAAATGGTATATAGTTAAATTGTTTCTTTGGAAACCTAGGAGGCGAACGGATTGGAACGTACAATGAAACAAGTGGAAATACTTTCGGACATTCGTACACTTTTGCATAAAAAAGAAGAACATTCGAAAGGGCAAAATGAGAAGTTTCTTCGTGAAACAGGTATAAGTGGTATGTCTTTATCTGAATTACATGTTATCGAGTGTATTGGAAAAAATACTCTGATGAATGTGACTGCTATTACAAAAGAAATGGGAATGACGAAGGGGGCAATCTCTAAAATTTGTACAAAGTTGTTTCAAAAGAAATTCGTTGAGAAGATGCAAATGTTAGATAATCAAAAAGAAATTTTCTTTCGCTTAACGGAAAGTGGAAATGAAATATATAAAGCTCATGAAAAATTGCATAAACAAGCTGAAGAAAAGTGGCTGTTATTGTTAGATAGATATACGAAAGAGGAGCAAGATTTTATTCAAAGGTTTATAAAGGATGTCTCCGAACATTTGGAAATATAATTGGAAGAAAAAACTCCTTTATTTCAAGCCTTTTGAATATAATTTCTAAAAGAACTCATATATAATAGAAACAGATACTTAACATAGTGAATAATTAAAGAGTCAATATATAAAGAGGAGAGAATAACATGCTTGAAAATACGGGATTAGTATTAGAAGGCGGCGGTATGCGTGGTGTATATACAGGCGGGATATTGGAATATTTTATGGAACAAGATTTATATTTTCCATATGTAATCGGTGTATCAGCTGGTGCTTGTCATGCAGCGTCGTATCTTTCCAGACAAAGAAATAGAAATAAAACAGTAAATATTGATTATGCATCACATCCACAATATTTATCGTATAAAAACTTATGGAGAAAACGCCAGTTGTTTGATATGGAGTTCATTTTTCATGAAATTCCAGAAAAGCATGTGCCGTTTGATTTCGAAACATACTTTAATAGTCCAGAGCGTTTTCTTGTAGGAACAACAGATTGTGAAACAGGACAGTCTGTTTATTTTGAAAAAGAGGGAACAAATGATGATGCGCTAAATTTATTACAAGCATCTAGTTCATTACCTTTCATTGCACCTGTAGTAAATTACCGTGGTAAGCAGTTATTAGATGGAGGAATTTCTGATCCAATTCCAGTTCGTAAAGCACAGGAAGATGGGTTTAAGAAATCAGTCGTTATTTTAACGAGAAATCATGGTTATGCTAAGAAAAAATCAAAGTTTGGATGGGTGGCAGCGAAAGCTTATAAAAAATATCCTAACCTTGTTAATACGATGTTGAATCGTTATGAAGTATATAATGAAACACTTCACTACATTGAAAAAGAAGAGCAAGCTGGGAACTTATTTGTTATCCGTCCAGAAGTACAACTTCAAGTAGATCGTATGGAAAAAGATACAGCAAAACTACAAAATCTATATGAGCAAGGCTATGAAGATGCAAAGAGACAGTTTGCAGATTTACAGTCGTTTTTACAAAAATAAGTATGAGGCTGTGGAGAAGAATTTCTCCGCAGCCTTTTTTGTATTGCTACTTATACGTTACTTTTTAAAAATGTATTAATGTTTAAATGTTTAAAGAGTTTGTAAAACATCGGGGGTTCTTATTGAGGAGAATTTATTTGAAGGATATTATGATGATGTAGCGCTACTAAACTATTTAATTTATGAGGTGATTGTTAATGAAAGGAAAAGTTTTTTCGATTACGACTTTAGTATTATTAGCAACATCAATCTCAACAAGTGCATTCTATCCAACTCTAAGCGGTCACCTACTATCTTACAGAGCTCAAACAACTACGAATCAAAATGCATCTCGTTGTTCGGTAGCAATTTCTTTTATTAATTCAAATGGAAATAATTCATATATTGAAAGCGCTTCGGATAAATTAGGATCCCATGAATCTGGAAGAGCATTAAACGCTACTGTGAGTAATGGTGCATATAATGCCTTTGGTGCAAAAGGACTATACTCTGAGCATTATGCTAATGAGAATAATGACTATCAAGAAGATACACACAAAGGTACTTTTGATAGTAATGGTAATTTACGATTACAGTGGTAAAAAGCATTAAACAGTTGTCTTTATAAATATTTGGATAAGGAGAAGGGGATGTTCATCATCTCCTTCTTATCTAAAAGGAGCAGAGAGATGTATTTAGCTTTTAAAAATATAAAAAACAACAAACTGTTTTCAGTCATTCTTCTTATGGCATTTTTTATTTCTTTTCTTTCTATATCAGTAGCCGCACTTTTAACAGAGTCTAAACGGAATTTTATATCTGCTTTTCAAATCGGTTTTCCAGAGAATAATCAAATTTTAACTGTTCCGGTAGCGAATGCAACTGAATTGGAAGCGATAATTCTTTTCATACAAGATACTTTTGTTAAAAGTGATATTTACGTAGAGCATTTAAAAGCATTAAATAGTTCAGGGGCAACAAAAATCATAGCTGTGAACTTAAAAGATGATTACTATTGGAAGCCATATATTTCTGAAGGACAATATTTTCATCGTAAAAATGTAAATGATATGGTTGTTGGCGATCAAACGAATGTAGAGGAGTTATATGAATTTGATGATACATATAAAAAAATAGGAACTATATCGAGAAAAGACAGTGACGTCGGTGTAGCAGGCATATACGTTCCACTTCAAAACTTACCTGCTATATCTAAAAAAGGTATTATCGCGAGTAAACAATTACAATTAACAGTTGTTAATCCTACATCATCTATTCATACCGAAATAAAAAAATTTATGGGTAGGAGTAAGGAAGTGCTTTCGGGAGATGTTCAAATATTGAATGAACGAGATCTTCAGGAACTACATGTAACACATATAAATCCAGCAAATAAGTATTATTATAAATTCCTTCTTGTTGCAATCGTTTCGGGCATTTCCGCAGTGTTATTTTGGATCTACAAAAAAGAGAGAGAGATTTCATTAAAGAAAGCATTAGGTGCTTCTAATATATCTATCTACTACGAACTATATATTCAAATTTTGTTTATTGCTCTAGTAGCGATGTTATTGGTTTTTCTTACGTTAGAAATATTTTCTGGAACCATTCATACGTATTTTCAAACATACTTACTAAAACCGTTAACACCGTATGTATTCATATATAATGTTGTTTTTATGATTTTTCTTACAATGTTTGTTACTGTAATTCCAATTAAGCACATTATAAATATATATCCTGGAAAACATTTAAGAACGTAGGAGGTCGTTATGTTTTTTATATTTGATTCTATACGGTCTGTGAAAAAACGGTTGTTACCAAGTTTGATTATAGTAATTTCTTTAATTATTGCATTTTCTTCAGCAATAGAATTTGTTAGTAATCTTTCGGGATATCGAAAAATGATGACGGCAGCAAATAATTTATCAACTCATAAAAATTTCTATGAACTTTATGCGACGCAAGATATAACGTTATTTAGCGAAGAAAAAGCGAAAAATGATTATCAACATTTCATTCAAGGGTTATCTAATACGATACCAATAACAAATAAAACAAATTATTTGTTCCGTAACTATTCATTTAATTTTAAAAAAGAAAATGGAACGATAAAGACTCTTATTGTTGATAAAGATATTAATAAATACTTTCATATACGAATTTCAAAAGGAAGATACTTTGAGGAATCGGAATTTCATAAATCAGTATTTGATAGTAGACCTGTTATATTAGGGGCTAATTATAAAGGAAAGGCATCTATTGGTGATATCATACCATCTGGAAAAATGAAACTAAAAGTAATTGGCTTTTTAGAAAAAAATTCAGCATTTACATATCCTCGAAGCGGTGAAATATCGGATAATCGTATTACATTATTAGATGACATGGCGATTTTACCAATTGGAACAGAAGAAATAGAGTTCTATAGTGTAGAACTTTTATACAATGGGTTAATTATAGAAACAAATGAGAAGATAAATATAAATGAATTTCAAAAGAAAGTATTAAAGGTAACAGAAGGTAAGGGGTATTCGTATTATGTTACAAATCCGGATAAATTGTTAGAAAATGAAAAGCAGGGCATTGATAATATGTCATATCCCTTATTATTAAGCGGTACAGTCTTATCTTTTTCATTTCTATCTATTTTATTAACATCAATGGCAACGCTTTATATGGAACGTAAAAATATTTCTATTAAATCAGCATTAGGAGCAAGTACTTTTCAACTATGTCTTCCGTTTGTTATTGAGTATATGTTGTTATTCATTTTATCTATATGTATAGGAATTATGTATTTCCAATGGGAGAATAGCGGAGTAATTGAAATTCAGAAAGGGCTAGAAAATAGTGTGGTATCTTTCTTTGGAACGTTAAAAGTCTCTATAGAATCATTGATTGTTATAGGTGCTCTATCAATTGTAATGACCCTCGTTATATATGCAATCATTTATTTCAATGTACTAAAAATAAAAAATACATATATGAAAGAGGTGTTATAGATGATTCAACTCGCAAATGTGGCTAAGGGTTTTGGAAAGAATGATTTTAGTGCTTTAAAGGATATTAATCTTACAATAGAAAAAGGCGAAATGATAGCTATTATGGGACCCTCTGGTTCTGGGAAATCTACTCTCCTTAACATTATTGGCTTAATCGATAGCCCCTCTGCTGGAAAGTATTTTTTAGATGGAATGGATACGAGTACATTAAAGGCAAATTATCATAAGTATAGAAATACGGAAGTTGGATTTGTGTTTCAGAACTTTTCGCTACTCGATGATTATACAGTTGTTGAAAATGTAATGCTGCCGCTTATATATAGAAAAATTTCTCATAAGAAACGTATACAAATATCAAAAGAAATGCTGGAAATGGTAGGGCTTGAGAGGCATATTAACAAATATCCTTACGAGTTATCAGGTGGAGAACAGCAAAGAACAGCAATAGCAAGGGCCTTAGCACAGGATACAAAAATTATCCTCGCTGATGAACCAACCGGCGCTCTTGATCAAGAAAACGGAAAGAAAATTATGAGCATCTTAAAAGAGATTCATAAACAAGGAAAAACGGTGCTAGTTGTAACACACGATCAAAAGGTAGCTGCATACTGCCAGAGGACAATACGTTTGCTTGATGGATGTGTGGTATAATATGGATAAAAGTATGTGAAGAGGTACAGGTGAATGAAAAATATTAATAATTTTTAACTTCTTTTATCTTTTTCATAGTTTAAGAATAGTGGAGGCTTTCGTATGATTTTCTTATTTGCAGTATATTTTGTGATCATTATGACAGTAGTAATTACGTTTCTTCTTTCAAAAAAATCATATAAGAAGCCTGTTATTAAATATATACCAACGTTAATATTGTTTATTTTGGCGGTCATTTCTTCTGTTATGTTTGTATTGAATAACGGAATGGGAGAGCTGATGATAGCAGTCTCTTTAGGGATTGCAGCGATAGTGAACGGTCTTTTACTTCTTACATTGAAAGTAGTTCGTGTGATTGTTGCAAAAGGAAAATAGAGCATCGAAATTCGATGCTCTATTTTTTTATGTATAAAAAAATCCCTCTTTATGAGGGATTTTAATGTGGTAAGAAAACTAATTGATAGGCGAACAAGATTCCGAATAAATACACAAGCGGGTGAACAGCACGGAATTGTCCTTTTGCCATTTTCATAAGTGGGTATGAAATAAATCCAAGTGCGATACCCGTTGAGATACTTGATGTAAGTGGCATGCTTAAGATTACTAAGAATGCTGGGAATGCTTCATCAAATGCGTCCCAATCGATGTGGCGAACTGAACCCATCATAAGACTACCAACGATAATTAATGATGGTGCGGTAATAGCTGATACACCAGAAACGGCACTTACTAATGGTCCGAAGAATGCTGCTAGTGCGAATAGAACAGCTACTGTAACAGTTGTTAAACCAGTACGACCACCAGCTGCAACACCAGCAGATGATTCGATGTAAGCTGTTGATGGTGTTGTTCCGAACATAGAACCAATTGTTGCTGAGAATGAGTCAGATAGAAGAGCTCGTCCAGCTTTTGGAAGCTTTCCATCTTTCATAAATCCACCTTGCTGAGCTACGCCAAGTAATGTACCTGTTGTATCGAATAATGTAACAAGGAAGAATGAAAATACAACGCCGTATAATCCGTAGTTAATTACATCAGATACAGCAGTAATTGGATTTGAAACGATGATTCCTTCTGGTAATCCAGGCATTGATGTAACGCCGTTTGAGAATGTTAATTGTCCTGTGAAGTAAGCAATAATACCAGTTAATAGCATTCCGATAAATAGTGCGCCATTTACATTTAAAGACATAAGAACAATTGTAATTCCAAGTCCAGCTAATGCTAGTAGTACTGGAGCAGAGTGAAGATCACCAAGTCCAACTAAGTTTGCATCATTTTTTGTAACGATACCTGTTAAACGTAAACCGATAAAGGCAATAAAAAGACCGATACCAGCAGTCAGTGCATGTTTTAAGTTTTCAGGAATTACTTCCATTAATTTTGTACGGAAAGATGTAAATGATAACAAAATTAAAATCATACCTGCTACGAATACAGCAGAGAATGCAATTGCGAAAGTCATGCCTTCATGAGCTTTTACAACAGAGTAAGAGAAGTAAGCATTTAATCCCATACCTGGTGCAATTGCGATTGGTAAGTTTGTAAAGATCGCCATAAATAATGTTCCGACAACAGCAGCAATAATTGTTGCTGTAAATGCTTGTTCAAATGGAACTCCCGCATCCCCAAGGATGACAGGGTTTACGACAATGATATATGCCATTGTTAAGAAGGTAATAATACCTGCCATAATTTCAGTTTTAATAGAAGTTTTATGTTTTGAAAGGTTAAACATATAAACATCCTTTCTGTTTACGAATAATTTTCACAACAGTTATATATAATATTCGTTTTTTAACTATTTTGCAATAGTTTTGCATAAAAAGTTTATAACAATTCATATTTTGTGTCTTAAATTCGAATATTAATCGTAAACCGATGTGTGAATTTCAGTTTTTATTGTGCGCATTATAAGGAAAAGGAGTTGAAAGAAGCTATGCCACAGCAAAAAAACTTTGTAACAATGCCTGCGCAACATCAAAATAAACAGCCTGGTATTGAATCGTTAATGAATCCACTTCCGCAGTTTGAAGATCCAAATTATAAAGGAAGTGAAAAGTTAAAAGGAAAAAGTATATTAATTACAGGAGGAGACAGTGGGATTGGAAGAGCTGTTTCCATCGCATTTGCGAAAGAGGGAGCAAATATTGCGATTGCGTATTTAGATGAAGATGGGGATGCAAATGAGACGAAGCGACGTGTAGAACAAGAAGGTGTAAAGTGTGTGCTGTTACCAGGTGATCTCAGTAATGAACAACATTGTAAAGATATTGTAGAAGAGACCGTTCGGCAGCTAGGCAGTTTACATGTTGTAGTAAATAATGTTGCGCAGCAATATCCGCAGCAAGGGCTAGAGTATATTACAGCAGAACAGCTAGAGAAGACGTTTCGTATTAATATTTTTTCCTATTTTCACGTTACGAAAGCAGCACTTTCTCATTTAAAGCAAGGGGATGTCATTATAAATACGGCATCTATCGTTGCATATGAAGGAAATGAAACATTAATTGATTATTCCGCAACGAAAGGAGCAATCGTAGCTTTTACAAGATCACTTTCTCAATCATTAGTGCAAAAAGGGATTCGTGTAAATGGTGTTGCGCCTGGACCAATTTGGACACCACTTATCCCATCGAGTTTTGATGAGAAGAAAGTTTCTCAGTTCGGCAGCAATGTTCCGATGCAAAGACCTGGTCAACCATATGAATTAGCGCCAGCATACGTATACTTAGCGTCTGGGGATTCATCCTATGTTACCGGGCAAATGATACATGTAAATGGAGGCGTTATTGTAAATGGATAGTTTTCATTGATAAGAGCAAAGTAAAGTTAATTCCACTTATTATAGTGAGCGCTAGGGGAGGGATATAGATGAAAAAATTATGTTTCGTCATACTATTATTTTTCATCCTACCGGTTAGTGCTTTTGCTGATACAGATCATCTAATATTAGTGAACCTTACGACAAACCAATTATCTTTTTTTGAAAATGGAAATTATACAAAGACATTCCCCGTAACAACCGGAAGAGATCGTACACCTACGCCTGAAGGTAATTTTTGTATTATAACTAAATTTAAAAATAAAGAATACCATCGAAAGAAAATAGCTGGGGGTGCACCGAATAATCCTCTCGGTACACGTTGGTTAGGTCTTGATAAAAAGGAGTATGCAATTCATGGAACAAATCGGGAATGGACGATTGGGAGCCGCGAATCGAATGGCTGTATTCGCATGCATGACAGGGATATACAGTGGTTATATGACCGAGTCCAATTACAAACAAAAGTAATCATTTCCCGTTTTTATACGAGCCCCGAATATGAAGCAAATAAGCTTGGTTACCGTGTTGTAAGCTGGAATGGTCGTAAAGTAGAAGAAGAACAAATTGGCATGCTTACGTTAGTAGATCGCGCCGATATATATTGGCAAGAACCAAATGGGCAGTTAACGAAAGTGAAAACGGTATTGCCGAATGAAAGATATAAGGTATATTCAAAACGAAAAGATGGAATATATTATATAGGAAACAATTTGTATATTATGGATGCAACAGGAGAAAAAATCCGTTATGAACAAATTCCTTCTTCGACTTTAAGTAATATATATAAACGAAAATATAATGTTCCGTAATGGCTACCGTATTATAGACGGTAGCTTATTTCTACTTTGAGTTTAACTGCAACTATTGTATTTTGCTGAATATAATACAGTACAGATAGGGGGCGGTTACATTATGAAAAGTGAATTTGCTTTTAAAATTTTCTTAGTAACGACCTGTTTATTTATCGTGTATTTGTATGCATTTCTCGTCTTTTCTTTTTATGTTCCATATGTTGATTTAATATTGTTCTTCGGATTTATTTGGGCATTTGTGAAAGCAAGAGAAGGAGAGAAGAGTATATATCGGCGCATTACTTTATGTGGGACAGTTGTTCTCGTTATTTTGTACTTTTTTATGATGCATGATTTTTGGAGAGGAATGTAAAAAAGCATACGAGTAATCGTATGCTTTTTATGTTTAATATTTTGGCTTAAATGTATGACAACAAGTTTCTACACTTGTTGCTACAGAACTTTCTAGTGTCTCGTTTGTTAAAACTGCACTTGTATACGATTCATTTTCAGTTTGACCCGTTTCATCCGCATCTGGCTGAACGATAATCGCACTTGCTTGACAAAAGTTACCTTGTCCCCAAAATGAGCAATTGGAAACAGAGCATCTTACTTCTGGCATAAAACCCCCTCCTTATACATTAGTTTGGGATTTTACGCCCATTTCATGTGTAGAAGGAGTTTCCTTTTCTCGTTATTTTTTCGTTTGCTCAAGCCATTCTTGTAATTTTTCTTTCGGTTGTTCACCACTAATACGGCTTACTTCTTTGCCATCTTTAAAGTGAATGATTGTTGGAGTTCCTTTAATTTTATAGTCATCCCAAGGAGCATCTATTTTTTCAATATCCATAACTTTCATATCAACGTTCAAGTCTTTAGCCATTGGTACTACGACAGGAGATAGCTTTTGACAATGAACACAAGATGTTTGATAAAAGTATACTGTTTCTTCTTTTTTCTCTTTTAAATTTTTTTGAAGATCTGAAAGAGAGATTTTATTTGTATAGTAGTCAGGACCATTTGTTTTACTATCAGTAGCATTATCAATTTTTTGGCTAGTAGCATTTTTTTCTTCCATTTGTGTGACAGCGAAAATGGCTGCAAACAAGGCGATAATAATACCACCAAATATAAGCATTTTTTTCATTGTTTCATCTCCTTATTTGTTTTTTATTACAATAAAACTACATACAGCGATTGTAATAAAGCCGATAAGTGCTAAAAACGGGATTGTAATAAAACCAAACCAGTTTATAAATTCTCCGGTGCAGGGTACACGGCCGCAAGCTGCTCCAGCTACTGAAAATGCTGGGACTTTTTGAATTGCATAGTGATATAAAGAAATACAAGCACCAATACTTGCAATTGGTAAAGAATAACTTGCAATGCGATAATCTTTCTTTGCTACAGCGATGCCAAGCCATAAAACGAATGGATACATAAAAATACGTTGATACCAACAAAGTACACAAGGCTCAAATTTCATGATTTCGGAAAAATAAAGACTTCCTAGTGTAGCGATAAAAGAAGCTCCCCATGCGGTAAGTAAAGCATATTCTTGCTTTTTTTCTCGTCCCATATTTTATACCTCTCTTATAATAGTTACATACTAAATTATAGTATGAAGTGGTACAGAAAAGAAAGAAAAAATATGTTTATCAATAAAAGTTTTATAAGGGGAAACTTTTATTGATATAAACATTTTAAAAAGCGCTATTCTCATAAAGAGAATAGCGCTATATTTTACATTTGAATTTGCTCTACTTCATCTATATGTGACTTTTGGGATGCATGGTCAATATATTGAAATAGGAGCTGCAATTGTTTATCAACTTCTGGCAGTTCTTTACTGTATTGATAAGCGTGTAAAAAATGTTCAATACGCTTAGAAAATAATTGATCGTTCGTTTGAACCATAAGAACGAGTAATTTATCCCAATTACAGCAATACGTGTAATAGAGAGCTTTATCATAGTCGTTATATGTTTGCACTGTGTACCCTCCTTACTGAGGAGTTATATATAGTGTGTGAAAAGCAAGGAGAAATACACTTGAAAGAATTTGTTAAGAAAAAAAGTGAATGAAAAGAAAAAAACGAGGTATTTCCTCGTTTTTAAGCTTTTGGCATTGGCGTAGGTGTTGGCTTGCCGTAACCCTCTTTGTATTTATTGTCGATATAGTTGCGAATTTCCAGCGTTGATTTTCCTTTTTGTTTCATGGAAGCAGATTCAACCGCGATTTCTAGGCAATTGACACAAGTCGTCGCGTGGGAATCCCAAACAACTTCACCATTCTTTTTAATTTCACGAATAAAGCAATTTTTATTATTTTTATGTCCTACACTTTCACCGCAACCGCAGTAACATGGAATCCAATCTAATAACTCTGCATTTTGTCCAGCGACAGTGTAGATATCTTTCATTTGTGGATCAAGCTTGTCTAGGAAGGTAGGGAGTGTGTCGACTCCTTTTGTTTTTTCTTGAATGTCAGCTTGCTGAGTATGCGATGCGTGGTCATGCTCTTCTTTTGATTCAGATGATTTTTTTTCGTTTGTACTAGTAGCTCCGCAACCAGCAAGAATTAAACTCAGTACTGCAAGTAAAGAAAATACATATTTCTTCATACGCTTGTCCCCTTTACAAATGTATTAATCAAATTGTATCAGAGATTATGGTGTATCGGTTGAAGATTTTTTCGACTGATTTTTGAAACGCCATCGTAGTGAATGAAATAGAAATAAAATTGGGATATAGGCGTATACAATATATAAACCAGCTTGAGATAGCACCGTATTTAATGTATTGATACTTTCACGGTTTGTGAAAAATAAGGAAGCTGTAAAGACCATGAAAGTAAAAAATGGTAATGTAAATTTAAAGGGAATATGGAATGACCGCTTCATCGTTTGACATGATGACCAAATGGTTAAACAAAGATTTGGCAAAATAATTAAAAACCAAACGAAAATAATAATATATTCAAAGCGTTGAATAAAAGGGACTTTAATGATTTTTAACATCGTTAAAGTAGGCCAAATCGTGTGATTTAATTGCCCCTCGCTATAATACATAAAAGATACGATGGCTAAAACTACATAAATTAATGTACTAAAAGCAATACCTGCATGAGCCCATTTTTTTAAGGATTTTCCTTTTTCAATAAATGGATAGAAGATTAAGATTGTCTCAAAACCAAGAAACTCTAACGCAGAATATTTTGCAGATATAAGCATGTCAAAGGGTGAATGTGTAAAAATAGGTAAAATATTACTGAAATGTGCATATTTCAGTGGATAAATTAAAAAGAATACAACGAAAATAGGAAGAACGACTCCCCAAAAACATATTCCGGTTACAGAGCGAAATCCACCCTTTATAATATAGCAAGTCACTAATAAAAACATAAAGGTTAGTTTCCATAACTTAATGGTAGGAAAAATCCAAACTTGTATTACCTCCATATATGTACGAAGAACAGTAAGGCAAAATAATAAGCAATATAGGGTGAAAATTATGGAAAATATAGAACCAATCCATTTTCCAAAGCTCGTTGTATGAATGCTAATTAAATCTCCCTCTTTTTCTAACATTTTTAGCATGCAAAACAGTACAATATGAGTTGCAATGCCTGCTATGATTAGAGAAATCCAAGCATCATAACCAGCATTTTTTAAAATTACACGTTGATACCCTAAAATTCCTATTCCGATTTGAAGAGAATGTAATAAAACAAATGCAAAATATGGAGAGACAGTTTTTGTTTTATTTAGTGTATGCATTGCTTATTTCACCTCACTATTCACCGATTCCAGATTGTACAATGTTAATATCTAAGTTTATATCCACAGCTACATTCGGATACATATTTCGAATTTGTTTTATATTCCATTTTCTTGTATGACTTCTAATTTCATCGCGTATTCCTAAAGGGTCAATCTCCTTTTCTTGAAATTGCTTGATTAACCCTTCACAGTCTTTTTCAACATTTCGTTCAATTTGTTTTTTTATATAAGTGATATTTGATTTCTTTCTTAAATCAATCCAATTAGGAGAATTTTTAATTAATCCATTTAATTTTAAATGGATTTTTACTTTTGGTATGTCACCAGTTTGATCAATATCATACTTACTTTCCCCAGCTAAGTTTTGTATGACCACTATACCTTTATGTTTATTCTTTTTTATCGCTGCTTCGTAACGTCCATTTTTTGTAGGGTTAATTAGTAGTTTTGCTAAAACAGAATGTCTTTTATTTGTATACATAACGACTTTATCACCTCTTAAAAAAGCAAGCCCTTTGACAGCGACGGAATGATTGTCCCCCATTTTAATATAAGGGACATATGCATCACATACCGAAGAGTAGTAATTATATAAAAAAACGTTTAATGAGGTTTGTGGAATGTTTTCATTTCTTATATTTTGCTCGAGTAAATCAGCAATATATAATGATCCATTTTGTTTGCCATAATTTAAAAGCTCTTCAGCTGATCCATCTACAATTGCTAGTTGTACGTCACGCCCGATATTTGGATCACGTTGTAAGTTAGTAATAATTTCTCCCATTCCTTGTTCTCCTAAATCTTTTCCAAATAGAACGACACGCATTTGACCTACAACAACATTGTGAGGGGATTTCGCATTTAATCGTGAAGCGATTGTTTCAAGTGAACGAGCAGATGTTGATTGAGTCTCTGGTTTAGACTTTACACCATGTGTATACTCTGGAAATAAGATCGTTCCTTGGAAGTTTTTGTTTTTTCTTATATCAAATCCAGCAACATGAATAATACGCTGTGTATCCACTACATACGTTTGTGTACAGCCAGTTTGTAGAACAAAAAAGATTATAATAAAGAACAATAAGAGTTTTTTCATTCATTATCACCGTCACGTTTTTGCTTCGCTTTGTTTGGATTATAGCGCCATTTAGATTTTGGTCTAAGGAAAGACGGTCTTTGTGCAGTTTGGCTAAACGGTAAACGGAGAAAACCTTCCGCTGTACCTAAACCACGAAATGGATATAAAGGTAATAAATAAGGTGATCCCAGTGATTTTAGTTTAATTAAATGAGCTAAAATAAATACAAAACCGACAATAAGACCTAATCCACCAAATGCACCAGCTAAAAGAATAAGCGGAAATCGTAACAACCGAATAGTAGAAGACATTTTTACAGTTGGCGTTGTGAAAGATGCAAGAGCGGATAAAGCAACTGCAATTAATAAAATCGTACTTGTTAAAGCCGCTTCAACAGATGCTTGCCCAATTACAATCCCGCCAACAATACCAATTGTTTGTCCGACTTTTGTCGGTAAACGTGCTCCCGCTTCACGAAGCAATTCGATTGTAATCTCTAGAAAGAGTGCTTCTAGAATAGGCGGGAAAGGTACGTTCGCTCTCGAGAAAATAATAGGTCCTAGTAAATCAGCGGGGATCATTTGATAATGATATGTTAAAGCCGCTGTATAAATAGCGGAGGAAAAAAGAGAAAACATAGCTCCGAAAAAACGAATAACACGAAAGAACGACCCAATCATCCACGGTAAATAATAATCCTCTGGTGAAATGAAAAAATCTAGTAACGTTGTCGGTCCCGATAAAGCATAGGGAGAGCCATCTGTTAAAATTAAAACTTCCCCGTTAATTAATGCAAATACTGCTCGATCTAATCGTTCTGTAGGTAATAGAACAGGGAAGGGTGAATTGCTATTATCACTAATAAATTGCTCAATCATAGTTGAATCAAATGGGACATCAAAGTCAATGTCTTCTAGTCGTTGTATTGCAGTATTGATAAATTGTTCATTTGTAACCCCTTCGATATAAGCAACTGCTACTTTCGTCTTTGACATAGATCCAACGATAACTTCTTTGAAAATGAGTTGCTCCGTTACAATATTTCGGCGCAATAAATGTATATTTGTGTCAATGTTTTCAACGAAACCGATTTTAGGTCCAATTACGCTATACTCATTTTCTGTATCGTTATATAATCGAGTTCCTAAAACAGTACTTTCGGCACGAATTAAAGCATATTGATTGGGATTCGAATTGCTTTTTAAGCGTACTAAAATATATCCACCTAATAATTTCTGACGAATATCATCAATAGAGGGAGAGGTAATAATATCTTCAATGGAGACAATATTACATAGGTCAGAAATATTTTGAATATGTTCTGATTCCTTTTTCATAGGAGTTAAAATAAACTGTTTAATAATAAGTGATTCCACGACAGATTTATAATAAAACAAGCATAACGTTTCATCTTCAAGTACGTTATAAGAGACAAAATCGCTAGATTCTTTCATGGTTTGTATAAATTCTGGAATAGAACAAATTTTTTTTGTATTAGTCTTTTTGGATTTATTAGATGATAAACCGAACATTTTCTCACCCCTAACATATATCATTTACTTGTGTTAGTTTTTGGGAAAGACGGGAATTTATACTTGAAAATTGAAAGTTCATAAAGAAAAGGAAGAGTATTGAAAAACTCTTCCTTTTTGGCATGTTAATTTGTTTTCTTTTCCTTAATAGACTTTACTAGTTTAATCATTTCAGCTCGTATATCTTCTTTTTTTACATTTAATTTTTCTGCAATTTGTTTAATATCCATTCCGTCTTTTTTCATTTTTAGTACATCATCAAGAGGAGTATTACTTTTTTGAGAGATGATTGTTAATACTGTGAGCTGACGTAATCCGATATTATAATCTTTCATTTTTTGTTTTAGTCCGTCTGGTGTAGATTTTTGCATATTTGCTAATTCTTGCAGTAGTGCTTTTTTCGTTTCTTTATTCATATGATGCTTTTTCAATTTACTTGGATCTACACCGAAATGCTTTGCTGTTTTCTCCCAAGATTTATTTTGTTTATAGTAAGCTAAAACGTCTTTTATTTCTTTTTTACTCATTCTTGCAATGTGAGCAGCTTTCCAAATTTCATGTTTGTTATAGCCGAGCTTTTCGAGCGACTGCATTTCTTCTTCTGAAATTGGTTTATGATGGTGCACTGTTACTTCTTTTGGTGTGGCAGCGGAAGCAGGGAAAGTAGATATCCCGCATAATAATGCTGCCATGGTCATACTTACTACGATTTTTTTGTACATATAAATTCCTCCTAGATGGATAATGTGGAAAACTGTACACATATCATTTCCATAAAATGTGAAATACTTGTGAACAAATCAAGTTTTTTTATTCACAAGTATGAAATGACGTTTTGGAAGTTTCCCAACATAAAACATTGATTAATAGTGAAAAACTAGGGTATAATCGAAATTGAAAATCAATATCAATAATAAACGTATACATATAGATAAAAATAAAAATAAGGGAGAGAAAAATATGACTACATATACTTCCATCGCAAATGTGATTAAAGAAAGACGTTCTGTTCGTACATTTACAGACAAAGCAGTAGAAAAAGAATTATTAATTGAACTATTAAACGATGCAACATGGGCACCGAATCATAAACACCGTGAACCATGGAATTGTAAATTATATATTGGAGAAGGCCGTCAGAAATTAGTAGACGCAGTATTAAACTCTTTCACAGAAGAAGAAAGAGCGAAGCGCGGTAAAATTTTATCAGATCGTTTCTTAAGCACGCCGGCGCAAATCGTTGTATATATAAATGAAGATCCTCGTCAAATTCAACGTGATGAAGATTACGCTGCAACATGTGCATTTATGCAAAACTTCCAACTTCTTGCTTGGGAACGTGGCTTAGGTTGCGTTTGGAAATCAGGCGGATTAAACTACAATCCATTATTTATAGAAGGACTCGGTTTAACAAGAGGTCAACGCATCGTTGGAATTCTTCACCTTGGCTATTTCGATAAAGCACCAGAAGGAAAAGCTCGTACACCGATTACGGAGAAGATGGAGATTATTGAAGGTTAATAGATGAGACATTCTCGTTTTTATGAGGATGTCTTTTTATTATGCAATCAATCCTCATGAAAGCTTGTTCCTCATCATACACTTTCTTAAGGGAAAGTGTAAGGAGGGAAAATAATGAGAGCAAGTGACGATAAAGCACTACAATATGCGATTGCGGAAATTACGGAAATTGCGACTGGATTTGGGCTTGATTTCTATCCGATGCGTTATGAAATATGTCCAGCTGAAATTATTTATACATTTGGTGCATATGGGATGCCGACGCGTTTTTCACATTGGAGTTTTGGAAAACAGTTTTTCAGAATGAAATTACAATACGATTTAGGTCTTAGTAAAATATACGAACTCGTTATTAACTCTGATCCATGTTATGCCTTTTTATTGGATACGAACTCGTTAATTCAAAATAAATTAATTGTAGCGCACGTTTTAGCACACTGTGATTTCTTTAAAAATAATATTCGCTTCTCTAATACGAAACGAGATATGGTGGAGAGTATGGCGGCAACGGCTGATCGCGTGAAAGCATATGAGCATAAGTACGGAAAGGCAGAAGTCGAAACCTTTTTGGATGCCGTACTTGCTATTCAAGAACATATTGATCCGTCGCTTATGCGCCCTAAACTGGCGTGGAGTATTGATGATTTAGAAGAAGAAGTAGAAAAGAAAAAGGCATCGCAATACGATGACCTATGGAATTTAGATGATCGTAATAAAAAGAGGGAACGGCCCAATGTACGTAAAAAGAAGAAAATTCCGCCGCAACCAGAGAAAGACTTACTTCTCTTTATTGAAGAATATAGCCGTGAGCTAGAAGATTGGCAGCGAGACATATTAACGATGATGCGTGAAGAAATGCTATATTTCTGGCCACAGCTTGAAACGAAAATTATGAATGAAGGCTGGGCATCGTACTGGCATCAACGTATACTTCGCGAAATGGACTTAACATCTGATGAAGCAATTGAATTTGCGAAATTAAATGCAGGTGTCGTACAGCCATCAAAAACAAGTATTAACCCATACTACCTTGGTATTAAAATGTTTGAAGATATTGAAGAGCGCTACAACAACCCGACAGAAGAAATGAAACGACGCGGTGTAAAACCAGGTTCTGGTCGCGACAAAATCTTTGAAGTACGCGAAATTGAATGGGATGTATCATTCTTAAGAAACTACTTAAACAAAGATCTCGTAATGAGAGAAGATATGTACTTATTCCAGCGCCAAGGAAAAGAATATAAAGTAATAGATAAAGAATGGGAACATGTACGTGATCAGCTCGTAAATATGCGTACAAATGGCGGCTTCCCGTACTTAGTAGTAGAAGACGGAGACTACTTAAAGAACGGGGAATTATACATTAAACATAGTTACGAAGGAATCGAGCTCGATTTAAAATACTTAGAAAAAGTATTGCCATACATTCATCAATTATGGGGAAGAACGGTGCATATGGAGTCGATTGTCGAGAGCAAGGGCGTTGTATTTTCTTATGATGGGAAGATGGTGCATCGGAAGTATGTGTGATGAAAAGAACGGACATAGAATGCTATGTTCGTTCTTTTTTATTTGGAATAAGGTTAACTATGCTATTCTTGAAAAAAGGGAGTTATATAGAGAAATGGAGCGATTCAAATGAGCAAAATAGGGGTTTGTAAGGTTGATATTACGCCGCCTGTCGGTATTGATTTTGTCGGATATCATAGAGAGACAGGGATAAATAATATTGAAGAGCGTATTTATGGGACAGTTTTTGTATTTGAAAAAGATGAAATGAAAACTGTGTTTATAAGCATTGATAATATTGGGATGTTAGTAGAAGATACGAATATGATTCGGGAGCGAGTAGCTAGTAGGCTTCACGTGCCATTTGAGCGAATAACAGTTGTTTATACACATACACATTCTGGTCCGGAAACTGTTTGTGAGCAACCTTTAGTAAAGTCGTATAAAACGAGTTTAGTAAATAATGTAGTGCACGGTGCGGTTACTGCAAATAATAACTTGGAGCTATGTGAAGTTGGCTGGAGTGTTACGACAGGTGATATTGGGATAAACCGAAGAGAGAGAACATCTGATGGAAGAGCAAAGATGGGAACAAATATAGAAGGTGTTGTAGATAAACGAATTGGCATGTTGGGAATAAGAAATGCTGAAACGAAGGAGCTATCTGGGATTATAGTATTTTGTACTGCGCATCCAAATGTTTTAAAAGGTGATAGCGATGTATTATCAGCTGATTATCCTGGAATGACGAGGGAGATTCTTGAGAAGATCGTAAATTGTCCTGTTATTATTGTGCAAGGAGCTGCTGGAAATGTAAATGCGAAGTATCGCGGTTCAAGAGAAGCAGTAAAGCAAATGGCTTACACGCTTAGTGGACATGTATTAACGATGTTGCCAACAGTTACATATAGCCCAATTGTAAATGTAAGAACAGTTTCGAGTACGATGCAAATGAAGTTGAAAGATATTCCTGAAATGAATGAGATACGAAGCATGGCTCAATTGGCGGAGAAGCAGTGGGGTGTGAATACGGATGAATGGCTTACTATTGTTTTAAAAAAATATATGAAAGGTATTCGGCAGTTACGTATGGATTTAGAAGTTCAACTGTTTCAAGTTAATGATGGCATGTTTTTTGGTATACCGATGGAACCTTTTTCAGAAACTGCGTTAGAAGTGAAAGAGAGTCTTCGAAATGAACTAGCTTTCTTTGGTGGATATACGAATGGATATATTGGTTATTTACCGACAAGGGAAGAGTTTGCGTATGGTGGTTATGAAGTAGAATTGAATCCTATTGTGTATGGGACAACTACGAATTTATTGATGCCACCGGAGGAAAATACAGCAGATGTAATCGTACAGAAAGTTATAGAACTATACGAAAAAGAACTTGGAAATATCTAAGTTCTTTTTTGTTTCGAATTTGTGAACAAAAGACATATATATTGAAACTGCTTTTTGTACACTTTATTATATACCTATACGGGTATGAGTTTTATTTTTGATACATTGAGAAAATTAAACAAGATGGAGGTTTGAAATATGTCTAGAAAAATTATAGTAGTAGGTGGAGTTGCGGGCGGGGCATCAGTCGCTGCAAGGCTTCGTCGCTTAAGTGAAGAAGATGAAATTATTATGGTGGAGCGCGGGGAATATATTTCATTTGCAAATTGTGGATTACCATACTACATTGGCGGTGTTATTACAGAAAGACAAAAGTTATTGGTACAAACTGTTGAAAGGATGTCAAAACGTTTTAATTTAGATATACGTGTATTGAGTGAAGTGGTAAAGGTTAATAAAGAAGAGAAAATAATTACTATAAAGAATGTAACTACAAATGAAACATATAACGAGGAATATGATATTTTAATTCTTTCACCAGGGGCAAAACCAATTGTTCCATCTATTCCAGGTATTGAAGAAGCGAAGGCAATGTTTACGTTACGAAATGTACCTGATACAGATCGTATTAAAGCGTATATTGATGAGAAGAAACCACGTCATGCGACGGTTATTGGTGGCGGATTTATTGGAGTTGAAATGGTTGAAAACTTAAGAGAACGAGGAATTGATGTTACTCTTGTAGAGATGGCAAATCAAGTGATGCCACCAATCGATTATGAAATGGCGGCATATGTGCATGAGCATATGAAAAAGCACAATGTTGAGCTTGTTTTTGAAGATGGTGTAGATGCATTAGAAGAGAACGGGACTGTTGTACGTTTAAAAAGTGGCTCAATCATAAAGACAGATATGATTATTTTAGCAATTGGTGTGCAACCAGAGAGCAGTTTAGCGAAGGATGCAGGGTTAGCACTAGGAGTTAGAGGAACGATAAAGGTAAATGAGAGTTTTCAAACATCAGACCCACATATATATGCAATTGGTGATGCGATTGAAGTGAAAGATTTTGTTACAGAAACAGAAACGATGATTCCGTTAGCGTGGCCAGCTAATCGTCAAGGTCGCATGTTAGCGGATATTATTCATGGTCATACAGATTCTTTATATAAAGGTACGATGGGAACTTCTGTAGCTAAAGTTTTTGATTTAACAGTTGCTGCAACGGGCGTAAATGAGAAAATATTAAAACGATTAAATATACCCTATGAGGTAGTACATGTACAGGCGAATTCGCATGCTGGATACTATCCGAATGCTACGCCAGTGCTAATAAAATTAATTTTTAATAAAGATAGTGGAAAAATGTATGGAGCACAGGCGTTAGGGCGTGACGGTGTAGATAAGCGTATTGATGTTATTGCAACGGCAATGAAGGCAAATTTAACTGTAATTGATTTGCCAGATTTAGAATTATCATATGCCCCGCCGTATTCTTCTGCAAAAGACCCAGTCAACATGGTGGGGTATGCAGCAAGTAATATAGTAGATGGTTTTGTGGAAACAGTACAATGGCATGAAATAGATCGTATTGTTGAAAATGGTGGATATCTTATTGATGTTCGAGAGCCTAATGAACTCAAACAAGGAATGATGACAGGCTCTATTAATATTCCGTTAGATGAATTACGGGATCGTTTGGATGAAGTGCCGGTAGATAAAGAAATATATATTACTTGCCAGCTTGGTATGAGAGGGTATGTTGCAGCGCGCATGTTAATGGAAAAAGGATATAAGGTAAAGAATGTAGATGGTGGCTTTAAATTGTATGGGACAGTATTACCAGAACGTGTTGTATATTAATATTTTTTCATCTTCCATTTCAAAACTTGGTGGAAGATGAAAGCCTATATAGTAAGGTTTCACTTCTTGTTTTATGCACATATAAGATAAACATTAAAAATAGGGGTTTACAAAATACCCTACAGGGTATAATATATTGTCATAAGCTATAAATAGTGACATAATGGTAATGAGGTGATTATAGAATGGAATATAATCAAGATATGAAAAATAGATTGAAACGTATTGAAGGTCAAGTTCGTGGTGTGCTTCGTATGATGGAAGAAGGAAAAGATTGCCGAGAGGTTATTACACAGTTAACGGCATCCCGTTCTGCACTTGATCGTACAATTGGACTTGTTGTGGGAACAAATTTAGAGCAATGTTTACGTGAGCAGTTTGAAAGTGGTAACGGTTCAAATGAAGAGTTAATTAAAGAAGCTGTTCAATTACTTGTAAAAAGCCGATAATCTGTCAAACATAAGTGTTGACAGATTTTCAAAAACATTTTTACATACCCCTACAGGTATATGTATATACATTATGGAGGAATCAACTATGAGTATAAAAGTGGATATGAGTTTAGATTGTAAAGGATTGGCTTGTCCGATGCCGATTGTGAAGACGAAGAAGGCGATGGAAGGTTTGATATCAGGGCAAGTGATTGAAGTTCAGGCAACAGATAAAGGGTCTACTGTAGATATAAAAAGTTGGGCGAGTAAAGTAGGTCATCAATATATCGGGACGAAACACGAAGGTGATCTATTGATGCATTACGTTAGAAAAGCACATGAGCATGAAGTGAATGAAGTAGTGAAATATCCTCATACAATTACAAATGCGGAATTGGAAGAGTTATTATTAAGCGGTGAAGAATGTATTGTAGTAGATGTTCGTGAAGCGGCAGAATTCGCTTTTGGTCATATTCCAGCGGCTATTTCAGTTCCATTAGGCGAAGTGGGCAGTGCAGCATTAGATCAGACGAAGCAAATTTATGTTGTTTGCCGAACTGGTAACCGTAGTGATGTAGCTTGCCAAATGTTGAAAGAGCGAGGGTATGTAGATGTGAAAAATGTCATTCCAGGTATGTTAGAGTGGCAAGGGAATGTGGAAAAATAAAATTTTTTAAATAAAAGTATACCTATGGGGGTAATTAGATGAGCATTAAACCGTTATATGCAAAAGATGTTGCAGAGAAAGTTTTATTTGGAGAGTTGTTTATTTTAGATGTTCGTAATGAGACGGATTATGAAGATTGGAAAATTGAAGGGAAACAAATTTCTTCTATAAATAAACCGTATTTTGATTTATTAGATGGTGTAGAGCATATTGTAAGTGAATTACCGAGAGAAAAAGAAATTTTAGTCGTATGTGCGAAAGAAGGTTCTTCGCAGTTTGTTGCTGAGCAATTAACAGAGGCCGGATTAGAAAATATTTATTATTTAGCTGGCGGTATGAAAGCTTGGAGTGAATATGTGAAGCCGTTAAAAGTAGGCGATGTACAGGGCGGAGGGAGTATATATCAATTTAATCGTCTTGGAAAAGGCTGTTTATCTTATATGGTCGTTTCAAACGGTGAAGCGGCAGTTATTGATGCAGTCAGAACAGTTGAAGCATATGAAGAGTTCGCGAAAGAGCATGGCGTTACGATTACGAATGTAATGGATACACATTTACATGCAGACCATATTTCGGGTGGACGTAAGTTAGCTGAAAAAGTAGGTGGTGCGTATTGGTTACCGCCAAAAGATGCGGAGGAAGTCGTTTTCTCATATAAACCGCTTGTTGAAGGATCTATTATTACGGTGGGGGGTACTAAAATTGAAATTGATGCATTATACTCACCGGGACATACGATTGGAAGTACATCATTTATTGTAGATAATTCCTATTTATTATCAGGTGATATTTTATTTGTAGATTCAATCGGACGTCCAGATCTTGCTGGAAAGGCTGAAGATTGGGTGAGTGATTTACGAGAAACTCTATATAACCGATATAAAGTACTATCTCAACGATTAATCGTGTTACCAGCTCATTATTCAAAAATAAGTGAAATGGATGAGAATGGTGTTGTGAGCGCAAAGTTAAACGATTTATTTGCGTATAATGCAGGACTAAACATTGAGGATGAGGGAGAGTTTCGTAAAGTTGTAACGGAGAATTTACCACCTCAGCCGAATGCTTACGAAGAAATTCGTCAAACGAATATGGGTAAAATCCATCCGAGTGTGGATGAAGAGCGTGAAATGGAGATTGGTCCAAACCGTTGTGCAGTTCATGAATAATGAAATAAACAAATAAAAAAATGGAGGAATAGATGATGAATGTAAAACAAGTATTAGATGCGAAAGGTTTAGCATGTCCGATGCCGATTGTAAGAACGAAGAAAGCGATGGATACTTTACAAACTGGAGAAGTGTTAGAAGTACATGTAACAGATAAAGGGTCAGTTAAGGATATTCCAGCGTGGGCAAATAAAGGTGGTCATGACATCGTAAAGCATGAAGAAGACGCTGATGTGCTAAAGTTTTGGATTAAGAAGGCGTAGCATGTTTATAAATGTAGAGAGGTTGGTTATATGAATACAATATTAAGTACGCTTTTCATTGTACTGGCTGCAGCGCTTGTTATTTCACGTTTTTTACCGGTGAAAGGTGTTCAAAATATAAGTGGAAAAGAATTAAAGAGTATAGCAGGAAAAAAGGGAAAACAATTTATCGATGTTCGCACAGTAGGTGAATATAGAGGAAATCATATGAAAGGATTTCAAAATATCCCGCTAAATGAGTTAGCGAGTAAGGCAAATCAGTTAGATAAAAATAAAGAAGTAATCGTTATTTGTCAGAGCGGGATGAGAAGTAAGCAAGCAGCAAAAGTATTAAAGAAATTAGGGTTTCAGCACGTTATCAATGTTTCAGGCGGTATGAATGGCTTGTGAGGAGGAAATTTAAAATGAAAGAAATGACAGCAACAGAATTAGAAGAAAAATTGTTACGTAAAGAAGTAGTAAATATCGTAGATGTACGTGAAGTAGAAGAAGTCGCCGAGGGGAAAATCCCAGAAGCGTGTAATATTCCACTAGGATTATTAGAGTTTCGAATGCATGAGTTGGATAAAAAGAAAGAATATATTATCGTTTGTCGCTCTGGCGGAAGAAGTGGAAGAGCAGTTCAGTTTTTAGAGAGCTACGGTTTCCGAGCAATCAATATGGTAGGTGGTATGTTAGCGTGGGAAGGTAAAGTCGTATAGTACAGAGATAAAGTGAAACTTTAATCAGTGGGGATTTTTGTCCATCCCCCACTGATTATTAGTTGAACCAATCGGGCTTTTACGGGCAGTTGATCCTCCACCTAACTTCTTTGCTTCCGCTGAATTTTGAGGTGGGGATCTTACTGCCCGTTAATGCGGGATAAATGATTTGAGCCTTTTTACAAATAATAATATACCCCTATAGGTAATTGGAGGGAGAACAACATGGAACAACAGAAGAAAACAACAATCGTTTTATTTAGCGGAGATTATGATAAAGCGATGGCTGCTTATATTATTGCAAATGGTGCAGCGGCGTATGATCAAGAGGTGACTATTTTTCATACTTTTTGGGGCTTAAATGCTTTAAGGAAAGATGAACATGTGAAGGTAAAGAAAACGTTCATAGAAAAAGTATTTGGAAAAATGATGCCGCGTGGTGTGGATAAGATGGGATTATCAAAAATGAATTTTGCCGGTATGGGACCAAAGATGATTAAAGGTATTATGAAAAAACACAATGCGATGCCTTTACCGGATTTAATGGATTTGGCGAAAGAACAGGGAATTAAACTTGTAGCTTGTCAAATGACGGTAGATTTATTAGGGTTAAAAGAGGAAGAGATTATGGAAGGGGTAGAGTTTGCAGGAGTAGGAGCTTATTTAGCAGATGCTTCGGATGGGAATGTGAACTTATTCATTTAAATCACCTTCTTTTTAGAAGGCGGGGGATATAAGGTGAGTTTAGTCGTATTACTTTTTATAATTGGATTTATCGGATCGTTTATATCAGGAATGGTTGGAATTGGCGGTGCGATTATTAATTATCCGATGATCCTATACATTCCGGTATTGCTAGGATTTACTGGCTATACGTCACATGAAGTGAGTGGTATTACAGCGGTGCAAGTATTCTTTGCAACTTTTGCAGGGGCATGGGCCTATCGGAAAAGTAATGATATGGATAAAACGTTAGTTATGTATATGGGAGCTAGTATATTAGTAGGAAGTTTCATAGGGAGTTTTGGTGCTAACGTATTAGAGGAACATACGGTTAATGTTGTTTATGCAGCGTTAGCAACAATTGCTGCTATTATGATGTTCGTACCGAAGCGAAATAATGGTGATAAAGTGAAATATAATAGATGGTTAGCAAGTTTGCTAGCGTTTATTGTAGGTGGAGCATCAGGCATTATAGGTGCTGGCGGTTCTTTCTTATTAGTACCGATTATGTTAGTGATTTTAAAATTGCCGATACGTACAACAATAGCGACATCTATTGCTATTACGTTTATTTCCTCAGTAGGGATTACGACTGGAAAAGTGATAACTGGGCAAGTGGTCGTAATTCCAGCTCTTATTATTGCGATTGCAAGTATCATTGCTGCGCCGCTTGGAGCGCGAGTTGGGAAGAGGATCAATCAAAAAGCATTGCAATATATGTTATCGATTTTGATTGTAGGCACTGCTGTTAAGATGTGGATTGATATGATATCGAAATAAAAGGATGGAGCTGCTTGCAGCCCATCCTTTTATTTATCCCCAAATAACTTTCATTAAGTTTTTATATTGGTCATTTGCTAATCTATATAGCGTTAGCGTATGTTCAAAGACAAGTGCTGGATTAAAGTTTGGTTCTGAGAATGCAAGAGATGTTGTAATATCAATTGCATTTTGCTTGTTTAATGTGAATTTTGCAAATCGATAAGATGTGTTTAATTCATTAATAACGTGCAAAATATCATTTGTTGATGTTGCATCAGGTACGTGAGCAACATTGAAGCAGTATATATCCACGGTAGGATCTTCATTTTGGAAAGCAGCGAGAAGTTGAATTTTTGCGCCAGCTTCTGTCTCTAATCCTACTGAAAAATGAACAGAACCATTGTTTTCATCTATATTTTCTTCCATGTATATATCGTTTGACTTTAAGTAGTCTCTAAAATCTGAGATGTTATGTTTTACTGCAGCTTTCATATGTATGAGCCCCCTGATAATTGGAATAGATTGCTACTATTTATTATAATTTAAAAATATTAAAAAAGATAGTTAGAAAGTTCTGATTTTTTTATTGAAGAAATAAAAGAAGCAGCTCTCTACCTCCATAGAGAACTGCTTCTTTTTTATTCATTGTCGTTAGATGATGTTTCTGTATCTTCACTGTTATTTTTATTTTTCACTTCATTGTTACTTGATTCGCGTTCACTTGAATTTTCTGACTTAGATTCTTTTGTTTTCTCTGTGCTTGTTTTCTTCGAATCAGAGTCTGTTTTTGTATATGCAGGTAATCCAAGGTGAGAACGAAGATCGTTTGTAACTTTTGCTAATTCTTTTTTATCTGGATTGTAGTAATATGTTCGGCCACCACCAGCAGATTGGCTACATGTATCGTCACCTTTTGCCATATAGCAGTCTTCACCTTGAAGTTGTAATTTCTCAATTTCTGAATCCGATCCATACTTATAGAATGAAAGCATATCATCGAATGTTAAGTTTGTAACGAATTGTCCGTTAATATCATCAATGATGTTACCAACTTTTGTTACAGATCCAACGCTTGTTAGTTTCTTTAAAATTGCTTCAATAACGAGCTGTTGACGTTGCCCACGCATTGCATCACTATCGATGTGGCGCGTTCTAGCAAGAGCAAGAGCTTCTTCACTATTTAGCTTTTGAACACCTTTTTTCAGATGAATTGCATCAGCAGTATCATTACTATCTTGTTCAGTAAATTCAACTGGTACATCGACTTCAATCCCGCCTAGATCATCGACAATTTTCATAAATGATTTGAAGTTAAACTTTACAAAGTAATCGACAGGAACATTCGTTAATTTTTCAACTGCATCAATACTTGCTTGTGGTCCACCGTCTTTTCCGTTTTTAGTAGAACCGTATGCATGAGCGTGTGTAATTTTATCTTTTTTCTTTTCCACTGGGATATAAGTATATGTATCTCGTGGAATACTTAATAGTTTTACAGTTTTGCTATCTTTATTAAACGTTGCAAGTAATAGTGCATCCGTTCTTATAGCTTCACCATATTCTTTCCCACGGACATCGCTTTCATCAACACCCATGATTAAGACAGAGACGTTATTTGTGATAGGTTTTACAGCTTTATCACGTAAATCAGATTTATCACCGCGCGCTAAATCGTGTGCGGCGTTTCGAACAGCAGAAGATGCTTTATTTACTAAAAACCAAGTATAACCGCCACCTATTATTAAAAAGAATAGAATAACGCTTATAATAATTTTTGTTTTTTTCTTACCTTTTTTCGGTTTACTGCGTGTATTTTCTTGCAAAGATGGGTTTTGCTCCATTTCCTGTACTCCTTCATTTGGATTGAAATACGACACTCACATCCACTTATTATAATGAAATTTAGCGAAAAAAGACATTACAAATCATTTACATTTCGTAAAAATTCAATTTATTTATAAAAAGTCAGATTTCTATATTTTATTTTTCAGATGTAGAATAAGTATAAGGTTTTTTAGTAGAAATGAAAATACGTATTGTGAGAAAGTGATAGAGAAGTAAGATTTGTTGAAATATAGCCAAGAAGAAATGAGTAGGTTTACTTATTTCTTCTATATAATAAAGAAGAATTTGACGGATAAAGGAGAGGCCATAATGAATCATACATCATTCCGAGCAATCGTTGTGAACGAAACAGAAAGTAAGCAGTTTGTAAGAAACGTTGTAGAGAGAGAAGTAAGTAGTTTACCTGAGGGGGACGTATTCATACAGGTTCATTATTCTTCATTAAATTATAAAGATGCACTTTCAGCTACTGGTAATAAAGGTGTAACGAGAACATATCCTCATACGCCAGGAATTGATGCAGCAGGAGAAGTTGTGGGTAGTAAAGGTGAAACTATTAAAGTAGGCGATCAAGTCATTGTAACGGGTTATGATTTAGGGATGAATACTTCTGGTGGTTTCGGAGAATATATTCGCGTGCCGGCATCTTGGGTTATCCCTTTACCAGAGGGAATGTCATTAAAGGAAAGTATGATGTACGGGACAGCAGGTTTTACAGCTGCCTTATCAGTGTATAAGCTTATTGGAGCAGGGATCACGCCCAATATGGGAGATGTGTTAGTAACGGGTGCCACAGGCGGCGTAGGGAGTGTAGCTGTAAGTATTTTAAGTAAGTTAGGATTTAACGTAGTAGGAGCGACAGGGAAAATGGAAGAAGAACAGATGCTACTACGTTTAGGAGCGAAAAAAGTGATTCATCGTACGGAGTTGAATGATGAATCAGGAAGACCAATGTTAAAAGGGATATACGCCGGGGTTATCGATACTGTAGGTGGACATATGCTAGAAACCGCTTTAAAAACGGTAAAGTATGGTGGCTGTGTAACGACATGCGGTAATGTGGCAGGCGAGGCATTACAAACAACGGTATATCCGTTTATTTTGCGAGGCATAAGCCTTTTAGGGATAGATTCTGTACAATGCCCAGTGGATGTGAGAAGAGATGTATGGACGCTCTTAGCAAGTGAATGGAAAAATAATGAGTTACTATCTTATACAGAAGAATGTACATTAGAAGAGTTAGAGGAGAAGTTTACACTTATATTGCAAGGAAAGTTAAAAGGAAGAACGGTTGTAAATATGAAATGAAAAAAGAGACGCTCACGTTAGCGTCTCTTTTCTATTATAATGATTGTTTTAAATTGATTTTACCTTGTTCACCTAAAACACCATCAGCGATATTTACAGCGTGATCACCGATACGCTCTAAGTTACTTACCATATCGACGAAGATGATACTTGCATCACCTGAACAGCTACGTTCGTTCAGACGTAATACGTGACGTTTACGAAGAACACGTTCCATTTGGTCGATTTTACGTTCTTTTGCAATAACAGTTTGAGCTAGCTCAGTATCGAAGTTTGTTAAAGCTTCAACTGCATCTTGTAATGTTGAAATTGTTAACTCAAGCATTTCATTTAGTTCAGCTAGTGCTTCGTCTGATAGAGAAACACGGTTTGAAATTTGGAAATCTACAAGTTCTACAAGGTTTTCTACATGATCACCGACACGTTCAATATCTCCAACTACACCTGCTAAAACAGAATGCTTCTCAGAGTCTGTTGGTGAAAGTGGCTTTTCTGATAGTAAAACTAAATACTCGGTAATTTTTTTATCTAAATTGTTAATAGCACCCTCTAATTGAGTAGCCATATCAGCGTGTTTTTTGTCTTGTGTATTTAAAAATTGATTTGCTTCTTTTAATCCATGTAATGAGAACTCCGCCATACGGATGATTTCTTTTTGAGCTTCTGTTAAAGCGATAGCTGGAGATTGCTCAATAAAGATTGGATTTAAATGTTGTGGTTTGAAATCAATAGCAGAATCTTCACCACGAATAAGTTTTGTTACAATCCATGCTAATACAGCGATGAATGGGAATTGAATAACTGCATTTGTTACGTTAAATGTTCCGTGTGCAAATGCAATTGTCATTTCTGGATTTAAGTTTAATGATGTTTGGAAATATTGAATTAAGCTTGTAAATGGTACTAATAAAATCGTAAATATGATTGTACCGACGATATTAAAGATAACGTGAACTAATGCTGCACGTCTTGCGGCAATAGAAGTACCGATTGCTGCTAATACAGCTGTAATTGTTGTACCGATATTATCACCGAATAATACAGGAAGCGCAGCTTTTAAATCGATTGCACCTTGACCGAATAGTTCTTGCAAAATACCAATTGTTGCACTTGAACTTTGTACAATTAAAGTGAAGACTGTACCAACAACAACGCCTAAAATAGGGTTATCACTCATGCTAACCGTTAACTCTTGGAATGACTCTAGAGAGCGAAGAGGTTTCATACCTGCACTCATTAATTCTAAACCGAAGAATAACATACCAAAACCGAATATAACTTGACCTAAAGAATGAACCTTTTTATTTTTAAAGAAGAATAGTAAGATAGCCCCAACTGCCATAATTGGAAGAGCGTATTCTCCGATTTTAATTCCGATAATAAATGCAGTAACTGTCGTTCCGATGTTCGCACCCATAATAACACCAATTGCTTGTCTTAATGTCATAAATCCGGCACTTACAAGTCCGACTGTTAAAGCTGTTGTTCCTGAACTTGATTGGATTAATACAGTAACTAACATACCTGCTAGTACACCCATAAGTGGGTTTGTTGTAAAGCGATCTAGAATATCGCGAAGACGATCTCCAGCTGCTTGTTGCAGTCCATCGCCCATGTATTTAATACCAAATAAGAAAATACCTAATCCACCAATGAACTGGAAGATCATATCTTGAATATTGTATTCCACGCATTCCACTCCTTAAATTTCATGTACGATGTAATTATTAACTAAACCTTGAGGTACTGTAAACGGTTTATCAGTAAAATTTACACTAAATTTACAAAGGGATGAAAAGTTTACAATTCTTTAAAGAAACAGCTGGATTTAATTGGTTTAAGCCCTATATAGACAGTGTTTTTTGTAAAGAAATCACACTTTTTAGAATAGTATTATTCAGTTGGATATGAAGGAAAGCGTCTGCGAGTTCATCGTATATTTTTTGATGAAAGTTAAAAAAATATGTAGGAAAATGATTTTATAAATTTATTTCTCGTTATTCATCTCGTTTTTGTGCATAAAAAAAGCCACTGAAATTATCCAGCAGCTTTTTCTCTGTTTTTATTGCCATGCTTTTGCTTTCTTATACTTGTGATGTAAATGAACAGGAAAGCAATAAGTAATAGAGAGGAATAGCGATATACAGTTGCGTAGTTTGTAAAATGTGCAATGAATCCAAATATAATTGCGCCAGCACCAATTCCAAGGTCAAATGCTGAGAAAAATGTAGCTGTTGCGACTCCTCGTCGGTGCGGTGCTACTCGGTCAATCATCCATGCTTGTAGTGCTGGTTGAATCGCTCCAAATCCACTTCCGTAGCATGCTGCTGCGATAATTAAACTCGGAATGGTAGTTGTATACGACAATAAAATAATACCTGCAAACGTAATAATAACTCCTGGAATAATAACGAACGCATGACCTTTCGCATCGTATAATTTTCCAGAAAACGGACGAGTGACAGCGATTGCAAGTGCATTAAATAAGAAGAAGAGGCTTATATCAGCAATACCGACTTCCGTAGCAAATAATGTAATAAAGCTCCCGATTCCTCCGTACATTAATGTAATACATAATATTAATAATGAAGGAAGTAAAGCTTTGCGCTCAATAAATCCATCGAGAAAGGTACCAGATGTTTGTTGCGGTGGTTGTGGCGATTTTTTGATTTGAAGTAGTTTCGTTAATATTAATGAAACAATTGTACATGAAAGTGCACATAAAAAAAGAATCGTGAAGTTATATGTTTGCATAAGCCAAAGTCCGATAAGTGGACCGAGCGCCATTGCAATTGTTCCAGAAAGACCGAAATATCCCATACCTTCACCGCGGCGAGCTTGCGGAATTAAATCTGAAACGACAGTTCCGTATGTAGTCGTTGTAATACCAAAACCAGCTCCGTGTAAAATTCGAACGGCAAGCAATAGGAAGATAGTTGAAGCGAAAAGATAACTGCCCATAGCGAGTAAACAAATAGCAGTACCAATCATTAAAATGATTTTTTTGCTGAACTTTTGCAAGGCATTTCCAGTTAGCGGTCTAACAAAAAGTGCTGCAACGGTAAACATACCGACAACAAATCCAATATTGGAACTTGTGCCACCAATTTCTTTCACATAAACAGGTAAAGTAGGAATTAACATTTGAAACCCTAAAAACATACATAAGTTTGCTAGAATTAGCGCAACAAACTCTTTCGTCCATAACGGTTCTCGTTTTACGAGTATTGCCTCTCCCATATATTCATCCCCTATATAAAATTATCTCTGTTCTTTCGAGTATATGTATTGGTCAATGTAACAGTCAAGGAAGGTGCCTTGAAAACGTATAACAATTTTTGAGGTGAAAAAACTGACAAATTTGTGTAAAAGCTACACAACTATGAAAAAAAGATGTAAAGTATAGATGTATAGACTTGTAGTTGTTATGAATGATAGAAATTGTTTTTTCTTTAAAGAAAGCGGATTCAAAAAGTAGTGAATGAGAAGGGGATATATACTTTTTCACTACACATATTTGAAAAGGTTTACAAAACAATGAAGAAAGAGGCGTGTACATATGAGACGATTAGGTATTTCTATTTATCCAGAACATTCAACAGTAGAGAAAGATAAGGAATATTTAACATTAGCAAGTAAATACGGATTTAATCGTGTATTCACATGCTTATTGTCTGTAGATGGAGAAAAAGAGAAAATTATAGAAGAGTTTAAAGAAACGATCTCTCATGCAAATGCATTAGGGTTCCAAGTATTAGTTGATATTAGTCCATCTGTCTTTACACAATTAGGTATTTCATATAATGATTTATCGTTCTTCCATGAGTTAGGAGCGTACGGTATTCGTTTAGATGTCGGTTTCTCTGGTTTAGAAGAATCGATTATGACTTACAATCCATACGGCTTAAAAATTGAAATTAATATGAGTAACGGTACGAAATATGTAGATAACATTATGAGCCATAGACCAAATCGTGAAAATTTAATTGGTTGCCATAATTTTTATCCACATCGTTATTCAGGATTATCATACGATCATTTCATTAAATGCTCGAAACAATTTAAAGATTACGGTATGAGAACGGCTGCGTTTATTTCATCATTTGATGCAACATACGGACCTTGGCCAGTAACAGAAGGATTATGTACGTTAGAGCAGCATCGTGAATTACCGATGACAACACAGGCGAAGCATTTATTTGCGACAGAATTAATTGATGATGTTATTATTGCAAACGCGTATGCATCAGAAGAAGAATTACAAGCACTAGGTGCATTAAATAAAGAGAAACAAACATTTGATATAGGGTTATATGATACAACAACAGAATTAGAAAAAATTATCGTATTAGACGAGCCTCATTTTTACCGCGGAGATGTATCTGAATATATGATTCGCTCGACACAAAGTCGTGTGAAATATAAGAAAGAAGAGTTCAAACCGCATAATACACGTGAAATTAAACGCGGTGATCTTTTAATTGATAATGAACAGTATGGTCAATATAAAGGTGAATTGCAAATTGCTTTAAAAGATATGGTAAATGCAGGAAAAACAAATGTAGTTGGCCGAATTGTGGAAGAAGAAATTTTCTTATTAGATTATTTACAAGCATGGGATAAATTCGGGTTTACATTAAAGAAATAGATTAAATAAAAAAGGAAAAAACTACTGACTTCAGCAGCTTTTTCCTTTTTATATATAAATTGTGAGAGGAAGAACTATGACAAAGGTGCATCAGCGATTAGTTTCTATTTTAGAGGAGTTTTTAGAAGAGAAATCGATGTTAAATCGAGCTTTTTTAGCGAGCCGTTTACATGTATCAACGAAGACGATTCAAAAAGATATAAAATTATTAAATGATATATTGGAAGAAAACGGGGCGAAAATTGAATCGCAAAGAGGGACTGGATACGAACTAGAAATTATACAAATGAAGAAGTTTGAAGAGTTTTGCGTGGGTCTATTTCAAAAACAGGCGGAAAAGATCCCAACTTCTTATGAAGAAAGGATAGCGTACATTCTGCAACGTATTTTAACGACAGAGGGATATGTGAAGCTTTCACAGTTGGCAGAGGAAATTTATGTGAGTAAATCGACTGTAAATTTAATTATGAAAGATGTTACAGATATATGTGGGCGTTATCAATTACAAATTGAAAAGAGACCGTATTATGGTATACGTATTGTGGGAGAGGAGTTTCATATTCGTTCTTGTTTATCACAATATGGTTTACCGCGTTATGACCATACTCCGTTTCATGAGCAATTTGATCAGAGTGATACATATGTATCGTTACCTCATATACCGCTTATCCGTTCGGTTATATTAAAGTATATCGAGGGAGGGACGATATATTTATCAGATATAGAAATTGATAATTTAGTCATTCATATTGCAATCGCATTAAAGCGTTGTGAAGATCGACATTATATGAAAGGGCTAAATAAACAGCAAGCTGAGCTTATCATAAAGAAAGAATATACAATTGCGAAAGAGATTTTAGGAGATTTAGAGAAAGCGTTACATCTTTCATTTCCAGAAGAAGAAGTTTTATATGTGACGATGCACTTATTAAGTACTGCTGTCACAGCGAGAGATCGTTATGAAAATGTGGAAGAATTATTAGGGAAAGATTTATATGCATTCATGCAACATATTCTTTTTAAAGTAGCGGAAGAACGGAATCTTATTTTTTATTATGATGAAGAATTATTATTTGGATTTGGTGTTCATTTAAAAACGTTATTAAATCGTTTGAAGTATAAGTTAAATACGAGAAATCCTCTTTTGGCAGAAGTGAAAAAGAATTATCCGTATGCTTTTGAAATTGCGGTTCTCGTTGGAGATATAATTGGTGAATATACGGGAGAATCGATTCCGGAAAGTGAAATTGGTTATATTGCGATTCACTTCGGCGGAGCGATGAGCCGTTTACAGGAAGAGAATCAAAAGAAAAGATGTTTATTAGTTTGTGCGACTGGTCAAGGAAGCGCCCAGCTATTGAAATATAAAATTCTATCACAGTTCCGAGATAAATTAGAGATTGTGGGAATTACAGGCTATTATCAATTGAAAGTGGAAGACCTTTATAAAGATAAAATAGATTGTATTATTAGTACGATTCATATACCGAGTGGTTTGCCTGTTCCAGTTATAAAAGTGAACTCAATATTTGATGATAAAGAGATTAAATCGATTGGTCAGCAGTTGTTTACGCATGTGAATACTAGTGTGCAGCAGTATATAAAGGAAGATTTAATCTTTTTAAATCATAGCGCTTCTACGAAAGAAGAGGCTATCCAATTTTTATGTGAGAAAGCTGCTGAGAAAAACTATGTACCAGAAAACTTTTATGATTCTGTTATAGAAAGAGAGAATACATCTCCTACAGCAGTTGGAAATTTAGTTGCGATTCCTCATCCGATGCAGTTATTAAGTGAGAAAACATTTTTGATGTTTTGTACCCTTGATAAAGCGGTTGACTGGGGAGATAAGAAAGTACAAGTTATTATTTTATTTAGTGTAAAGCGTAATAATAATGAAGATTTACAAAAGCTGTATGATTTTTTATATGATGTTATGTCTAGTCAAAATACGATAGAGAAATTAGCTCAGGCTAAAGTGATTGAAGATTTTCAAGAGATATTATTATCGTTATAAGAAAAGTATGTAAAAACTTCCGTTACACAACGGAAGTTTTTTATGTTTAATTGTATGCGTTTTCATAATAAGATAGCAATATAGAAAAAAGATAGCTTGGGGGAATTTAAAATGACTGATATGCAAACTCCATTTGCGTTAATTTTACATGGTGGCAACGCGAGAAGCGCGTCACTGGAAGCAATTGCTTTTGCAAGACAAGGAGATTTTGAGAATGCGAGTGAAAAGATGACACTTGCTAGTGAAGAAATTTCAGCAGCTCATCGTATTCAAACAGACTTAATTCAAGAAGAGGCAAGAGGAAATCATGCAGAAATCAGTTTACTGTTAGTGCATGCACAAGATCATTTAATGAATGCAATTACAGTGAAAGAACTTGCTGAAGAATTTATCACTCTTCATAAACGAGTAGAAGAGAAAGTGACAGTATAAGATGTACATTTTATTATGTTGTGCAGCAGGCATGTCAACGAGTATGGTTGTAAGAAAAATGCAAGAAGAGGCAAAGAAACAAGGGAAGGATTATAAAATTAAAGCAGTTGATTCAGAACTTGTGAAACTGGAGATAAAAAATGCTGATGTAGTTTTAATCGGACCACAGGTGAAGTATTTGTTTCCAGCTGTACAGTTTCTTGCGAACTCATACGATATACCGGTTGCAATTATAGAGCAACGAGATTATGGCATGTGTGACGGTTTAAAAGTATTGAAACAAGCAGAACAATTAGTTTTAGCATAATGATATTTTTTTAAATATAAACATTATAATGTTATAACTTTATTTCATTCTTTCGTAGTAAAGAGAAAGAGGAGGGGTATTGATGAATGGTTTTATGAGTTTTATGGAACAAAAGATTATGCCAACAACGCAAAAGATTGCAGGACAACGACATTTATTAGCAATTCGAAACGGGGTTATTTCTACATTGCCGTTAACGATTGTCGGATCATTTTTCGTTATCTTTTTGAATTTACCAATTGATGCATATATGGAGTGGATTGCACCGTTTCGCCATATTTTAGATATTCCATTCCGATTTACAGTAGGTTTAATGGCGTTATACGCAGCATTTGGGGTAGGAGCTTCACTCGCGAATTTTTATCAGCTCAATCAGTTAAGTGCAGGTTTGTTATCTGTACTCGCCTTTTTACTAGCATCAGTTGAACCAATTCAAATTACGAAAGCTGTACCAGGTGTTATTGATGCAGGTAGATACATTTCAGTAGGAACATTAAGTGCAACATCTTTATTCGGAGCAATTGTTACAGCATTAATTGCAGTAGAAATTTATCACTTTATGATTAAGCATAATATCTCGATTAAATTACCAGATAGTGTACCACCAGCAGTTTCAAATTCGTTTGCAGCATTAATTCCAACTTTAGTCGTTATTCTTTTATTCTGGGGTATTCGTTACGGTTTAAAATTTGATGTAAATACAACAATCACATATTTAATCGCACCACTAAAATCAGTATTAGTAGGAAATAATTTATTCGGCGGTTTATTAACAGTATTCTTAATCGTGTTCTTCTGGTCATTCGGTATACATGGCCCAGCGATTTTAGGACCAATCATTCGTCCGATGTGGGATTCAGCAATTCTTGAAAATATGGAAGTATTCACTGCTACAGGAAATGCACATCAATTACCAAACTTATTTACAGAGCAATTTATTCAATGGTTCGTATGGATCGGTGGATCAGGCTCAACGTTAGCTTTAGTTATTATGTTTATGTTCTCTAAATCTAAGTTCCTAAAAGAGCTAGGTAGATTATCATTCGTGCCAGGCTTATTCAATATTAACGAACCGATTATTTTCGGGGCACCAATTGTAATGAACCCAATTTTAATTATTCCATTCGTTATTACACCGTTAGTGACAACGACAGTATCATATTTCGCAGTTGTTTCAGGTATGATTCCGATGATGATGGCGAAATTGCCATTTACGATGTTAGCACCAATTGCAGCGATTATTAGTACGGACTGGACAATCATGGCTGGTGTACTTGTACTTGTTAACTTTGTTATCTCATTCGTTATTTACTATCCATTCTTCAAAATGTATGAGAAACAACAAGTAGCAGGAGAGGAGAAAGAAAAATGCTCGGAGCAATTATCATCTTAATTACATTCGTAGCGGGACAGTGTATTGCACATTATTCAAAATGGGTACAAAGTAAATCTTTATTAGTGTTACTACTCGTATCAATTTTATTTATCGGTAGTTCAATGGGTGCCTATGTAATGTTAGGGTTACAATCACCGTACGTAATTATTGTACCAACGATTTTATGTGCAACATGTTTATCTGCAAAATATAGATTTACGAGCATGGCATTAATACAACGTGTGAAGGAGATGCAAAAGCATGGAGCGTAAGTTAGGAATTTCACTTTATCCAGAGCATTCAACGAAAGAAAAAGATATGGCATATATTTCGGCAGCGGCACGCCACGGTTTTTCAAGAATATTCACATGTCTATTATCTGTGAATCGTCCGAAAGAAGAAATTGTAGCTGAATTTAAAGAGATTATTAATCATGCAAAAGATAATAATATGGAAGTTATTTTAGATGTAGCTCCGGCGGTATTCGATCAACTTGGTATTAGTTATAGCGACCTATCATTCTTTGCAGAGTTAGGTGCAGATGGTATTCGTTTAGATTTAGGTTTTGACGGATTAACAGAAGCAAAAATGACGAATAATCCGTATGGCTTAAAAATTGAACTAAACGTAAGCAATGATATTGCATACTTAGAAAATATTCTTTCGCATCAGGCGAATAAGCCAGCTTTAATTGGTTGTCATAACTTCTATCCGCAAAAGTTCACTGGTCTTCCGTATGATTATTTCATTCGCTGTAGTGAACGCTTTAAAAAACACGGTATTCGTACGGCAGCATTTATTACGTCACATGCAGCTGACATTGGCCCATGGGATATTAACGACGGATTATGTACGTTAGAACAACATCGTAACTTACCGATTGAAGTACAAGCGAAACATTTATGGGCGACAGGGCTTATTGATGATGTGATTATCGGAAATGCTTATGCGAGTGAAGAAGAGTTAGAGAAACTAGGAAACTTAAATCGTTACATGTTACAGCTAAAGGTACACTTTGTAGACGAAGCGACTGAAGTAGAGAAGAAAGCCACGCTGCAAGAATTACACGTAAGACGCGGCGACATAACAGAATATATGGTGCGCTCTACAGAAGTACGTAAAAAGTATAAAGACTATGACTTCCCAGTACGCGAAAGTGTATTACAGGAAAGAGGGCAAGTTGTAATTGGTAACAACTCATTCGGAAAGTATAAAGGTGAACTGCAAATCATTCTAAAAGAAATGCCGATAGATGAACGGAAAAATATTGTCGGTACAATTGCAGAAGAGGAGTTATTCTTACTAGATTATGTAGGAGCTTGGACACAGTTTACTTGTGTGGAATAGGGAAAGGCAGGAGAGGATGCTATGGCATCCTCTTTTTTCTGTTGAAATAGTAATCTATCATATATAGAATGCAAAGAGATAGATTTAATTTGGACGGGAGAGAAGGAGATGGAAGAGTATATAGATGATTTATTAAGGCGGATGGATGATGAAAAAGCAGGTATTCGGCAATGTGCGTATGAAGAAGCAATGCGGTTAAATGATTTATCGCTTTTTTCTTGTTTGCAAGAGAAAGTAACGGAAGCACGAAAAGTATATATAAAAACAAACCTTTATTTTTTAATTGCACAACTTGCAATAAATACTAAAGAGATGTATATTGCAGATTATTTGATAGATCGGCTAGAAAGTGAAGAAAGCAGGATAGTGTTAGATAGCATGCTTATAGATTTAAGTAAATTATCTGAAGCAAGTAATGCACATAAAATTATTCCTTACATATATCATAAAAATAGTGGAGTCCGTTATTCTGCTGTCATCGCTTTAAAGTTGTGTAAATCGTTGGGAGCAGAAGATGCTTTATTGAAATTACTTACAGTGGAAGAGAATCGAGATGATATTGTAAATATATGTGCCACTTTATATGAGATTGGAACAAAGCGATCAATTCTACCTTTAACGAAACTTTTACACTGCGATAGTGCGTATATTCGTTCAGCAGCTATTGAGACTTTAGCAGAAATCGGAAGAACAGACTTACAAATAGTTTATATTGATGGTTTAGCTGATAGAAATGTCATAGTGAAATATGAGGCTATTCGAGCTATTTATGCATATGGAGATGAAATGGCGATTAAACCAATTTGCGAACGTGTAACGAAAGTTGTTTCTAGAAGACGTAAAAATGAAGTAGAGCCTACTGACGAATCAGAGATTGTCATCGCCCTGCGTTTTTTACATAAGTTTGTTGGTCATGAAGAAGTTTTAAAGACGTTTGATAAAGTGTACAAAAAACGTGGAAACTTGTTTATGGCGGAGAGGAAGTGGCTTCGAGACAATATTGCTTACTTTCAAGAGAAAGAAAGAATGTAAGAATCATAAAAAAAGAGTCAGTCTCATTATTGAGACTGGCTCTTTTGCGTAATTAGTTTAAAACTTTCACTGTAACTGTTTTACGTCCCCAGTTACTAGATGTACCTTTATCAGGCATTAAAACGTCGATTTTATGTCCTTTAATAGCTCCACCAGTATCACCAGCGATTGCTACTCCGTAACCTTCAACCCATACTTTTGAACCTAATGGAATGACACTTGGATCAACTGCAATTAGTTTCATGTTTGGATTAGCTGTTAAGTTATGACCCATAGCTGATTTTACTTGGTCGCCTGCTTTATAACCATTTTCAAGTGGATCTGCTGTGTAAGCTGTTGCTACAACTTGTAACTCACGAGAAGATGATGGTGCACTTGTTTCAGTTTCTTTTGCAACAGGTTGTTGTGTAGCTGGTTTTTGAGCTTTAGCCGCTTCACGAGCTTTAGCTGCCTCTTGAGCTTTAGCTGCCTCTTGAGCTTTAGCCGCTTCACGAGCTTCAGCTGCTTCTTGAGCCTTAGCTGCTTCACGAGCTTTAGCTGCTTCTTGAGCCTTAGCTTCTGCTTGAGCTTCAGCTGCTTCTTGAGCTTTAGCTGCTTCACGAGCTTTAGCTGCTTCTTGAGCCTTAGCTTCTGCTTGAGCTTCAGCTGCTGCCTGAGCTTTAGCTTCTGCTTGAGCCTTAGCTGCTTCACGAGCTTTAGCTGCCTCCTCGGCTTTAGCCGCTGCTTGAGCTTCAGCTGCTTCACGAGCTTTAGTTGCTTCCTCCGCCTTAGCTTTTGCTTGCGTTTCAGCTACTTCACGAGCTTTAGTTGCTTCCACTGCTTTAGTTGTATCTTGAACTTTAGTTGTTTTTTCTACTTTAACTGCTGGTTGAACTTTAACTGGAGCTTTACCTGTTAAGTAAGGAACATGAACATAAGCTGTTTTTCCGTTATATTCAAATTGAATCCAGTCATTTTGTACTTGGTGTGTTGTTTCGATTACATCATCTTGTTTCAACTTACCAATAATTTCTGAGTCAGTGTTTGCACCAGCACGTACGTTTAATACGTTTGCTGTTACGTAGTAAGTGTCTTTTGTATAGTCAGCGCTAATGAAAGCTTCTTTACCGCTGTTCAATTTCACTTTTGACCATCCGTTTTCTGTATGTAAAACGTTAACCTTATATCCATCTAATAATTTTCCGACAACTTGTGATTCAGTAGTTGGGTTTTCTCGTACGTTTAGTACGTCAGTTGTTACAATCGTTTCTGCTTTAGCAGATGTTGTGAAAATCCCAAGACCAAAAACCGCTGCTGTTGCTATACCCATAAATTTTTTCATAATAGCCTCCATTGCATTTGTTTTCGTTGACCTCATTATAGCAACCATTATTTTCTTATTTGCGGAAAACACAAAACTACAAAGCATTCGTAACGGGTCATTAATATTCTGTAATAATTCCAGTAATATCCTAAAAGCGCTTTCTTATAGTTGTTAGGGGAGGTTAGAGCATATGATACATAAAAAGGGGAGTATTTCAATTTCTAATAGGTTAATAATGTTTCTGTAGTGTTACGTAAACGTTTCTTAATTGTTACGAAAACGACTTATTTTGTTGTTGGAACAGGAAAGTAGTTATGTAAAAATAACTATTTTAGTTGTAGAGAAATATAAATGAGGTGAAAATCGATAAAATATCGCTATAATTGTTACAAAATAAGTCGAGGTATGGAAAAAATTACGCCTTGATTTTAGTCTGTCACATATTATTTTTGCAATAATAGGATTCTATAATAGCTTTAATACTTTAAAATAGTGAAAGGTATGTATAACGTGAAACATATATAATAGAAGAAACACGATTTAATAAATAAAAAAACGTAGGAGTGTAAATTCCTACGTTTTTGTTTATTCATATCGTAAACATTCAATCGGATCCAGTTTGGCAGCTTTATTAGCTGGTAGTAGACCGAATATAATACCGATTAACATGGAGATACCTACTGCAAGAAGTCCAAGTTCTTTTGAGACAACGAGTGGCCATCCGGCAAAGATTGAGACGATCCAAGCGAAGAAGATACCGAGCATGAATCCGATGAAACCACCGAGTCCTGTTAAAATACAAGATTCAATTAAGAATTGTGTTAATACTTTACCGCGTGTTGCACCAAGTGCTTTACGAATACCAATCTCACGTGTACGTTCTGTTACAGATACAAGCATAATGTTCATTACGCCGATACCACCAACAAGTAAGGAGATAGCAGCAATACCACCGAATACCATTTTCATCATACCGATTGATTCGTCTAATTGCTTCGTAAATTCACCTAAATCTTGTGCTTCGAATTTGTGCTCAAATTTAGGAGCTTTCATTTCGTTTAAAACAGAAACGGCTTGTTTTTCTACACTTTTACGTTCTGTCGGAGAGGTCATTGTTAATCTTACAGAGTCATACTCATTTACTCCTGAAATGACAGGCGCGTTTTCAAGGGATGTATAACCTTCAGGCATAGGCATTCCGAAATCGTTTTTCGTTTCGTATACACCGACTATTTTATAAGGCTTTCCTTTTATATCTGTGTATTGATTTGATTCCCAACCACTAAATAATTTGTTGAAAGCTTCTTCATTTAATATAACAGCAGGGATTGCTTGGTTTAATTCGCTGTCGTTTAATTCACGACCGTGAACTAATTTTATTTTCGAATCCGTCATAAAGGCGCCTGTTCCACCTTTTAAATCAAGATTTACATCTTTTGAACCAGCAGATGCTTTTACTTTCATACTTACATCTGGATACACATCTTTAACGCCTGGTACGGTTTGAAGACGGTTTAGCATATCAGGTGTGATTTTGGCACTATCTGTTCCATAATCAGGGTTGTTGTAGTAAATGGTTATTTCATTATCTTTTCCTTGGCCTAATTCTTCTTTAAACTTTGCATTTGTGCCATCACCCATTGAAATGATAGTAATAATGGCACTAATACCGATAATAATACCTAGCATCGTTAAGATAGAACGCATTTTGTGGGCAAAGATAGAGGAAAGGGCCATGCGTATATTTTCACTCGTGTTCAAAATTAACCTCTCCAATCTTGGACGATATTTCCGTCACGAATTACAATTTGACGTGCTGCAGCTTCCCCGATTTCACGATCGTGGGTAATCATAATGATTGTTGAGCCTTGTTTGTTTAATTCGTAAAAGAGGTCCATAATTTGTGTACTCGTTTTCGTATCAAGTGCACCCGTCGGTTCATCGGCTAAAATGAACTTTGGATTATTTACGATTGCGCGTGCAACAGCGACACGCTGTTTTTGTCCACCTGATAATTCGTTCGGCAGGTGAGTAGCGCGATCAGCTAAACCTACTTTTGTTAAAGCGGCTAATGAACGCTCACGTCTTTCTTTTTTATCAACTCCAGCGTAAATAAGAGGTAGCTCTACATTTTGAAGTGCTGTAAGTCTCGGTAATAACATGAAGTTTTGGAATACAAATCCGATCTCTTTATTACGAACGCGTGCAAGTTCTGTTTCAGACATGTTTGAAATATTTTGACCAGCTAGTTCATACGCACCTGTCGTTGGTTTATCTAAGCAACCGATAATGTTCATTAATGTTGATTTACCAGAACCAGATGGTCCCATAATAGAAGTGAATTCTCCCTGGTTCAGTGTTACGTCAATGCCGTGTAATATTTGTACGGATTCTGCACCATTTTGGAAAGATTTCGTGATGCCTTTTAAGTTAATCATTCAACGACAACCTCCATACCATCTTTTAAGTCTTTTTCAGGTTTAGAGATAATTTGTTCTCCTTTTTTCACTCCAGAAACTTTTGCTTCGCTATCAGTCTCGAATTCAACAGTAACCGCTTGTTCTTTCGCTTTACCGTCTTTTACAACGAAGACAACATTTTTGTCACCTTTTTTCACGATGCTGCTTTTCGGAACAATTGTACCAGTTGCTTCGCCAGATTTACTTGTTACGTAAACGTGGAAGCCGTTTTGTAATTCTTCACTGTTGTCCAATGTGACCGTGAATTGATAGTTAGAAACAGTTTTGTTTTCATCCATGCTCTTTAATGGTGTAGAACCGATTTCTGTTACTTTTCCTGTCCAAGTCTTACCAGCAACCGTTTTTGATGAAACAGTTACTTCTTGCCCAACTTTCATACTAGCAAGCTCGTATTCAGAAAGTTGACCTTTTACTTTAAATGGACCAGCATGACGAAGTGTAATGCCGCTCATACCTGTTTTTTCATCAGCAGTTTTTACGATGTCATCAATTACGCCATCAGTAGGGCTCGTTACAGAAAGTGTGTTTACTTTTTCTTTTGCTGCTTTAATCATTTCATCAGATTTTTCAACTTCAAACTTTTTCATTTCAATTTGTGATTCTAATTGTTGTACTTCGATTTCTGATGCTTTTAATGCTTCAGCAGGAAGGCCTGCATTTTTATCTTTTTGTAATTTTTGTTTCGCTGCATCAATTTGTTTTTGGAACAATGTTACTTCTTTTTGTGCGATTTTCTTTTGCATTTCTGCTTCTGTTACACCTTGTTTCGCAGTAGGGTCATTATATTTAAAAAGGAGTTGCCCTTTTTTTACTTCATCCCCTTTTTTTACAGCTAATTCATACGTACCTTTTGTTGGATCAAATGAAATTGTTTCGATGCCGTTTGGAATGACTTCACCGCCAAATTTTTGCGCGTTTTCAATTTGTTTTTCTGTTACTTTATATCCGCTATATGCCATTGCTACTTCTGAACTACCACCAGCAAATGCAAAATATGATCCAGCTGCAATACCGATTGCTACTACACTAGTAATTAACACTTTATTTTTCTTCTTCATCTATTTATCACCTTTTCGTTCGTTTTAGTATCTACATTTAGTATAAAAGAGGTGAAGAATCTGACAAATCGTTTTAGCTTACAATAACCTTACAGTTTTGTAAGGTATGAATATGTAAATGTAAGGTAGAGCTTGTCCAAGTGTGAGCAAATGAATTGACTCGTTGTTTCTTTCTTACAATAATATTGTATGAAGGAGAGGAGGAGGCAAGATGGAAGCTTATTTTAGTGCGCATCCATTAAAACCATTTATTCCATACTCAAGGCAACACGTCCTTATATTATTTATTATGTTGGTGGGGATATTTTTTCTGTATCAATACCAAGATTTATTGCGTCAAAGTGAGTGGAATATAACGGTTCGATATGCGATTGCATTTTTATTTATTGGGAGTGAAATTGGGCTCCATATGTGGGAATGGAAAGCGGGGATTTTTGAACTAGGCACTTCATTACCATTTGAGTTATGTACGATCAGTTTATTGTTAGCGTCGATTATGATTGTAACGAAAAGTTACCGCATATATGAGATTGTATTTTTTACAGGAATTATCGGTGCATCACAAGCTATTTTAACGCCGAACGTGCAATATGCTTTTCCGCATTTTCGCTTTATAGAATTCTTCGTTGCACATGTATTACTCATTTGGGCACCACTCTTTATGACGTGGGTAGAAGGATATAGACCGACCTTGCAATCAATTAAGCGTACGATGATATTTTTAAACATAATAATTCCAATCGTTTCTTTTGTGAACTACAAAACAGGTGGCAATTATATGTTTTTAGCTCGTAAGCCAGAAACTGCTTCATTACTCGATATGTTAGGGCCACACCCTTACTATATTATTTCATTAGAAATAGCTGCGCTTATTGGATGTTTTATTTTGTATATGCCATTTGCGAAAAGAGAAGGGCATGCGCATAAAGAATCACTAGGATCGTAACCTAGTGATTTTTTTGTTAGAATATTTACAATTCAGAAAATTAAGAATAAAATTAAAGGGTAAATTATATAAAGAGAGAAGGGAAAACGTGGTCAAAAAAGTTTTTCTGAATGGGATGGAAGTGACGTTTCAATTTCTTATTTCGATTTTGGGTATTATTTGTTTAGGGACATTGCCGAAACTATTTTATGGATTTGAGCTGCATGCATCACAGTACATACAGAGTTTACAAGAAGTGTTTGTGAATTTAATGGACATCTCCAATTTTAAATATGTGGGAGATAAATTTTTATTTCCACAGTTGTTTGTCCATTATAAAGAAACAATTATTATATTTTTAGCTGCTTTTTTCATTTCATTATTTGTAGCATTTTGTATTGTTTATGTCATTATGAGTAGTTCACCGCGTATACAACATCGAATTAAATCATTTCTTATCTTCCTAGAATCCATTCCAGATATCCTTCTTGTTTTAGTATCACAAATTTTAGTTGTATGGTTTTTTAAACAAACAGGTTTTTTACCTTTTCAAATTGCTTCAATTGGAGGCGAGTCGATTAGGGGGTTGCCAATATTGTGTTTGAGCATCCCGACTACGATTATGTTTGTAAAAATGATCGTGCTTCGTTTTGAAAATGAACTAGAAAAAGATTATGTACTATTTGCTAAGGCGAAAGGGCTGGGGCGCTTTCATATTTTAAATCGCCATATTTTACGAAATGTGTTGCTTAGTACATTATTCTTTGCGAAAACGAATATCTTTTTTATGTTATCTAATTTATATATTATAGAATGGATTTTTAATACGGGTGGTATTTTTATGTTTTTGAAATCGTATTTCGGTATTAGAGTTGAGGTTTTCATTGTTAGTGTGCTTCTTATATATATTCCGATTTTTATTTTATTTAAATTGTTTCATTATCTCATTCCGGCTGCGATGAAGGAGAGATTATAATATGTGGACGTATATAAAACGTGATAAAAGATTTTGGATAAGTATTGGGTTTCTTCTCATATTAGTTCTTTTGAGCATCGGAAATACGTTATGGAATGATGGACATATTAGACAAGTTACATTGCAATATGATGCGGATGAAAATCCACAAGTGCCACCGTTTCCACCTTCATTACAATTTTTACTCGGGACAGACCGGAAAGGGTATGACCTGTTACATTTAGTCATTGAGGGCGCGAAGTGGACGATTGGTATCTCTATTTTAATTGCGGCACTTAGAATGGTAATAGGTGTGTTTTTCGGTGTCGTACTCGGAACGTACATAAAAAGAGGATTTTCAAAAATTGAGGCTTTCTTTGATAGTTTTACAGTTATTCCGACAGTTATGATTGCGTATTTTTTTCTTCAATCTGCAAATACATTTGGAAGCGGAGAGGAGACAACAACCTTTTTTGAAAGGGCTTCGTTTCAAGTGGTATTACTTGTACTGCTTGTAATGCCAGTTATTGCACTGTATGTTGCGAAGGAAGTTCGTAAATTGCGAACGGAAGAATTTGTTGATGCCGCACGCATATTAGGTGGATCGAGAAGACATATTGTTATAAAACATCTTTTTCCGCACCTCTATATGACGTTTATACTCGTATTTCTTCAGCAGTTTACGCAGACTCTTACTATTTTACTGCACTTAGGATTACTTGAAGTGTTCTTTGGTGGGACTGTAATGTTTGGTGGACAAATAAAAGAGGTGGAATCTTATACGCATGAATGGTCAGGTTTAATTGGAGTATACTTTAGGTCATTAACAGTGAATCCGTGGATTCCGCTCGTTCCCATTACATTTTTTGGACTTACTATTTTTTCGGGAAATATGATTGTAAAAAGTATAGAAGAGGCGATGATGAAAGTAAGGTTGGGAGGAGAGATAAAGAAGGACATTGTAGAAGAGGAACAATCTGGTGTGCAGTCGAAAGAAGAGTTATTTACTTTTAAGCATACGATGTGAAGAACCTAGGAAACTAGGTTCTTTTATTTTGTTATATTACAATATCGTAAGAGAGGTGTAATGAAAATCGATAGGGGAGAAATACAATTTCGTATACACTTCATGTATAGAGAAATGCGAGAGCGGGTGAAGGTGTACGATGGATTTTTTAGAAGTATCAAAACGTAGTATAAAACGAAATATGAAAGATTATTTTCTATACTTTATTTCATTAGTAGGCAGCATTATTATTTATTTTACATTCGTATCGATTAAACGAAATGAAAGTGTAGTATCTCTTTTAAAAGAATCGGATAAAGTGGAAACGACATTTACGTTTGCACAAATATTGTTGATTATCTTTTTAACGATATTTATTTTTTATTGTAATAGCTTCTTTTTGCGAAAGAAGAAAAAAGAAATTGCGTTATACAGTTTACTAGGTATCCGTAAAGAAGAAATTGCGAAGTTACTCTTTTATGAAACGTTATTAGTTGGTGCTGCGGCAAGTGTGTTAGGTATTCTTGCTGGTTTACTTATAGCGAATATGTGCGCAGGGCTTCTTGTGAAGTTAATGGGAAGTGCGTTTACTTTTACATTTACGATTTCATTTTTATCTATAGTAGAAGTTCTTATAACGATAGGTGCAATTTTCTTTATTGCATCATGGAAAAGTAAAAAGTTAATTTATGAGCATCGCTTAGTTGAATTACTATATGGTGAAAATCAGAAAGAAGAGGCACCTACGTATGCAAGTAAGAAGGCAAAGCGAGCGATTGTTTTATTAATTACAGGTTATATCATTGCGCTACTTACACAAATCTTTGGATTTGGAGCCATTTTTATTACAGGCCTACTTATTTTTGGTTGTATTGTAAAAGGTACGTTTTTACTATTTGAGCAATATACAGTGAAATCACTCCATAAAATAAAGGGAGATAAAACGAAATATTGGAATGGAACGAACATTTTATCCATTTCTTCATTGTTCTTCAGAATAAAAGGGAACGTAAAGATGCTGGCGCTATTATCTTTATTAAGTGCGGTAACATTATGTACCATTGGAATTAGTTCTAGTATGTATTATGGAGCACAGAAGACAGCGGTATTAATGAATCCAGTTAGTTATGAATATGTAACAACTGGAAAGGAATTAGATAAGAAAGTTAGAGAAGAAATTCAAAAGCATGAGTTAGCAATTAAAAATGAAACGTCTGTAGCGATGCTCTCTATGCAAGGGAAGATAGATGGGGAACAAATATTAACTGGGTATTTAATAGGTAATGGTAATGTACAAATTATAAAAGTGAAAGATTATAATAAATCAGCTTCTATGTTAGGTAAGAAACAAGTTATTCTCGGTTCTGAAAAGGAAGTTGTTTTATTAGATCCGTATAAGTCGTATAACATAGAAAAGAATTCACTTGAAGGAAATAACGTGTCCTTTGAAGAGATGAAGAGTGGTTTAACAATCGTTGATCACCGCGAAGAAACAGTTGTGAGTGCGAAACTTGCACCCGTGGGGCTTGTTGTTCGAGATTCGTTATTTGATAAGTTGCAGAAAGGAAAGGATGTTTCAACAGTTAGTGGATTTATCGTTGAAGGAAACGGTAATAGCGAGCTAACGAAAGAGCTAGGGACAATCATTCCTAAAGAAGTGAAATTCCAATCATTTGAAGAGGCGAGTCAATCTGAATTGCAAGATGGTGCAGTGTTATTATTTGCTAGTGTATTTTTAGGGATTGTTTTTATTTTGGCAACGGGTTGTATTTTATACTTTAAACAAATAACAGAAGCGATGGCAGAGCGAACAGCGTACGGAATGTTAAAAAAAATTGGACTAACGAAAAGGGAAGCCACAGAGTCTGTAAGGAAGCAAGTAGGTGCAATATTTGTAGTACCATTACTGCTGGCAATATGTCATACATTCTTTGCATTTTTAAGTTTGATGGGCTTTACAGGTATGTTTGAATATAGTCTTCCTTTACTAGGTAGTATAGGGGTGTATATCATCATTTACTTTGGTTACTATATGTTAACGGTTCGTTCGTACACAAATACAGTGTTTAGCGATAGAAAATAAAAAGAAGCAAGTATGGAGTTCATGCTTGCTTCTTTTCTTTATTTTGTAGAAACTTCACCTTCAGCTTCTGTTTGCGGAATATAGTATCCGATTATACCACCGATGATTGCTGGAATAATCCAACCGATTCCTAAGTTGTAAAAAGGAATGGTGTGTACGATATTAGCGATAAAGTTTGGTATCATTTCCACATTATCAAGTGCGTGAATACAGCTAATAATGAATGCTGCGATCATTGCTCCGATGTAGACAGAAGGTTTACGTTTCGTATATTTATCAATAAATGATACGAAAATTAAAATGATTGTAATTGGATACAAAATGATTAATACAGGTAATGTAATTTTAATTAATAAACTTAAACCTAAGTTTGAAATCACGAAGCTGAAGATACAAACGTATAGTACAAGCTTCTTATATGAAACGTTTGTTAATACTGTTGCGAAATAGTTGGCGAATGCACTTACAACACCAATTGCTGTCGTTAAACAAGCAGCTATAATGGCGATACTTAATAAAACATTACCGCTTGTCCCAAAGAATTGGTACATAACAGTAGCTAATAGTTGACCACCGTTCTCGAATTGTCCTAAGTTTCCGTTTGAAGCGCCGATATAACCGAGTAAGAAATAAACAATTGTTAAGAATAGAGCTGCAAGGCTCCCGCAAATAATTGTATATTTCGCAATCGATTTCTTCTCTTGTATCCCGTTTTGGCGGATTGCATTTACAACAATTGTTGATAATACAAGTGCTCCAATTGCATCTAACGTTAAAAATCCTTCAAGAAATCCTTTGAAGAATGGAATTTCTTTATAGTCACCAACAGGTTCTGCAAACGTTCCTGGTGAAAGAATCGCTTTTGTTGCCATAATTGCAATAATTCCAAGTAAAATTGGTGTTAATATTTTTCCGATATGATCTACTAATTTGGATGGATTTAATGATAAGAAGTAGACGACTGTAAAGAAAATCGCACTAAAGATTAACATAGAGTACCATTGGTCTGGGAAAAGTGGTGCAATCCCAATTTCGTAAGATACAGATCCAGTTCGTGGAATAACAAATAGTGGGCCGATTGAAAGATAAATAATGATAGCGAATATTGCTGCGAATTTTGGATGAACACGGCTTGCTAAAGTGTTAAAACTACCACCGGCAAGGGCAACAGCGACGATAGCTAGTAAAGATAAACCGACGTCTGTAATAATAAATCCTGTAATGGAAATCCACATGTTTTCTCCGGAAGAAAGACCGAGAAGGGGCGGGAAAATCATATTACCAGCACCGAAGAAAACTGCGAATAGTAATAAACTAATCGAAAGTATTTGCGCTGGTTTTAAAGTTGTACGCATATAAAGAAAATCCTCCTAATGAGTGTTTTTGTCGAAAATTCAAATAATTTGTCGAGTAACTGTTACTATTTTAAAGGTCTGATGACTAGAAAGCAATAGGGAATTTTGAAAATATTAAAAAATAATACATTAAATCGAATAAATATACTATTTATATCTTTAATAGGAAGGATTTAACTTTGAACGTAAAAAAAAACACATATCGCTCGGATACGTGTTTTAAAAAAATATTTTTTTATCACGTTCTTCTTTTAAAATTTCTACAGCTTCTCGGAACCGTTGTGAATGGACAATTTCTCGTTCACGTAAGAAGCGCAGGCTGTCATTTATATCTGGATCATCTGATAAGTTAATGAGCCATTGATATGTTGCACGTGCTTTTTCTTCAGCTGCGATATCTTCGTATAAATCGGCAATTGGATCACCTTTAGCCTGTATATAGGTTGCAGTAAATGGAACACCAGCAGCATTATGGTAATGAAGTGCACTATCATGATCAACATAATGAGGATCAAGTCCAGCAGCCTTCATTTGTTCAGGAGTTGCATCTTTCGTTAGTTTATAAACCATCGTAGCAATCATTTCAAGGTGAGCAAATTCTTCTGTACCAATATCAGTAAGTAGGCCAATGACTTTATCAGGAATTGTATAACGTTGATTTAAGTAACGTAGTGCAGCAGCTAGCTCGCCATCTGCACCGCCGTATTGCTCAATTAATAATTTTGCAAGTGCTGGATTGCAAGTTCCCACTTTAACTGGGTATTGTAATTTCTTTTCATAAATCCACATAGTTTCGCTCCTTTATATTTGCCATGGCCAAGGACCTTTGCTCCATTCCCAAGGAGCATTAGAATAGCTGTTTCCAAACTGTTGGAGTGGCCCGTATTTTTCTTCCATCTTTTGTTTTAATACTCTCCGTTTATAAGAAAAGTCATTAAATTGATTAATCGCAGCGGTGTCATCTGGATGTGTATCTAAATAAAGAGTGAGTTCAACTAGTACAAAGTCCAGTTCTTGAAGCTCCAGTAAAAGCTGATAGTATTCTTCTGGTAGCGATTGATTCACGTCAGTAGTCACCGCCCTTTTTTATAAGGATTTTCATAATAGTCATAAAAAACAGGCCATAAAGTCCCTTTTTGTAGTGCTTCTTTTGGTGTGAATTGCGGTAGGTTTGGCGGTTGAAAGCCTAAAAATAAATTAGGAGGAGTAGAATAATATTTTTTTCCGATAGGGGGACAAGGATCGAGAGGACTATGATAGGGCACGAATGATCTCATATATTTATTCACGAATAAACCTCCTTAAGTGTTCATTACTACGTATTGTATTCAGACATAATGAGCATTTATGACACATATAAAAAAGTAATAAGTACAGGGGGAATGAATGTGGAGGATGTAAAGAATTTAATTGTGTTAGAAGTAAAGAACTTAAAGGAAACTCTGTATTTTTACGAAGGGATTTTAGGAATCAAACCTAGTTTAGAAAGACCTCAATTAGACGTTACAGGAGTTTGGTATGATGCTGATTTAACGAGAATTAGTTTTGTTATGAAGCGCAGTTTGGGCGGGCGTGAGAAGAGTGTTACGGACTCAGTTGATGTTCTAACGTTTTCAATTTCTAACATAGAGAATGTAAAGAAGAGGTTAGCATTTTATAAAATTGCATATACAGAAAAGGAAAGTGAGAAGAGCATTGTAGTACAAGACCCAGATGGATATAAACTTCAAGTGGTAGAGAAGAATGAATAAACGGAGGGGATTTAGTGGGGAGAAATTATGAAGAAAGTGCGTTGTTTGAGCATCAATTTTGGCTAAAGGTACTTACTGATCATGCACAATTTTTACTTGATGCATTAGCTCCGAAGGAAAAAGAGGATATAAAAAAAGCTACTTACTTTGTTGAAACATTTACGAATTTGTTAAATAAAGTTCGGAATGTGAATCTAATGGCATTTTCAAAAGAGGCAGAACAAGCTGCTAAGGAAATTCGGACGTTTAAATTAAATATTATACAGAAGCAGTTGGAAGGGAAAATTACCATTCATTTTACGCCAACTTTTATTAACCATATGGTAAACGAAGTGGAAGAGTATATAACGGTTTTAGAGTTTTTGAAGAAGGGGGAAGTTCCGCCTGTTTTTCATGAACTGCATTATCATCTCGTTTGGCTAACGGATGCAGCTGGTCATGCGGGTTCTATTTCTGGTGGGCTAGATCTTGTTGAAAAAAGATTAAAAGAGAAAAGCGAAGAATTTACGAAGCATTTTGAACAATTTTACTTAAAGGCAGTTGAGATGACTGGGTATTTACGAACGGAGCTTCATCATTTTCCAGCATTAAAGAAGTTTACAAAAGATGTTTCACTTGAATTGAAATTGTTTTCGCATTTTTTACATGAAGTGGAAGAGCTGGAGTTATCGCATGAAGTATTAAGTGCACTATCAGCTAGAATGGCAGATCATATGGCAAGGGAGGAATGTTATTATTTATTAAAATTAGCTCAATCATCTGGACTCGAAATACCGAAATGTAATCCGCTTTAAAGAACAAGAGGTCAATTTCATTTGGCCTCTTGTTCTTTTTTGTTTTCTCTTTTTATTTTTGCTTGTTCAATACTTGCCTGTAATGTCTCCATAATATTAATGATGTTCGGAGCTGGAGAGATTATTTCAGTTTTTTCCTGTTGTTCAATTTTATTTTCGATTAATTCGGTAAGGGCTTCTTTATACTCATCTGTATACATTTCTTGTTCAAAAGGATTTGTAAGGTGGTGAATTAAATTGATTGCTGCGGTGAGTTCTTGTTTTTGGATAGGATAATTTTCGTGACTTGGTAAATTAGGTGTATTTGTTATACCGCGAATTTCATTAGGGTAGTGGATGGTTTGTAACATAAGTCCATCTTCAAAGTTACGGATAATAGCTAAATGTTGTTTTTTTCTAATAGAAATATGAATAAGCCCAAGTTTATTTGTACGTTCAAGAGCTTCTTTTAATAATAAATATGATTTTTCATGTCCTGGGGTAGGACCTATAAAATAAGAACGGTCATAAAGAACAGAATCGATTTCGTTATTTTGGATAAAAGATATAATACGAATGGATCGTGGTTCGTGAGCTTTTTGCAACGTAGTTAATTCTTTTTCATCCATAATGATGTATTTATGAGGTGCATATTCATAGGCTTTTACAATATCTTTATCATCAATTTCTTCATCCGTACAATCAGGAGCAAATTTTTTATATTTAACAGGTGTTAAGCATTCTTTATGGAGACTTAAAAACTTTATATCATTTTCTTCTACGGCGCTATATAGTTTTATTCCTATATTCAATAATCCAAGTGAAAGTGCACCTTTCCATACGGTATGCATATGAAACTTCTCCTTTCGTTTAAAAGAATGAGTATGTATATTATGAGATAGTAAGAAATTTCCTATACGTGTATTTGTTTTTTACGGAAGGGCTTGGGATATAAAATATATTGACAAGCCCTCTGAAATATTTTAATGTGATTGTATAAAATTGTGTATATAAAGGGGAGTAACTTATTACAGTAAAGTCGTCATTACAGGGAGAAACCCTCGGCTTTATTGGCAACGTTTCGTTGTTAGTGAGACCTTTACCAGCAATGGTAAAGGCCCCTTATTGTCTTTTTTAGGACCCTTACCATACTTGGTAGGGTTCTTTTTGTATACAAAGAGAGGAGAAATAAAAATGAAAAAACTTATTAGTAGATTAAGAGTTGTATTTCATGTTCGTCGTTTTGTCCCATTCCTATTTGACTTTTTTACTTCAAAAGAGGTTTCAATAAAGAAGAAAATCTTATCCATTGCTTTTTTAGTTGGTTATGTAGCGATGCCGCTCGATTTAATTCCAGACTTCTTACCATTTATCGGTATTTTAGATGATATTGGAATTGTGTTATTCATTTTGAACCGAATTGTAAAAATGGCGCCAGTGCAATTGCAAGAAAAGCATAATGTAAATATTGGATAGGAGTTAAAAATATGGAGCAAATTATTTTAGATATAATCGAGTTTTTAAAGCAGTTTTCTTATTTTGGAGTTGTACTGGCTTTAACGTTTGAATTTATTCCAGCAGAAGTCGTTTTGCCCATGGTTGGGTATTGGGTGTACGAGGGAGATATGAATTTTTGGCTAGCTGTATTAGCAGGGACACTTGGCGGAACGACAGGACCATTAACGTTATACGCACTCGGTTATTACGGTGGTCGTCCTCTATTAATAAAGTACGGGAAATACTTCTTTATTAAAGAAGAGCAAATTCAAAAAGCAGATGATTTCTTTGAGAAGTATGGGCCAGTTGTAGCATTTGTTGGACGCTTTGTACCGGGAGTTCGAACGCTTATTTCTGTTCCATGTGGTATGGCGAAAATGAACATATGGAAATTTAGCATATATACATTTGTAGCAATGTTCCCGTTAACGACTTTGTATATTTATTTTGGAATGAAATTAGGTCCGCATTGGGAAAAAGCGGCGGATGTTGTTGGACAATATATGCTACCGATATTACTAGTCGTAGTTATTGTTGTAGGTGGTATATTAATCTATAAATTTATGAAAAAAAGAAATAGAACAGAATCTATCTAGTCATTCGTACAGGAGTTGTCTTATTTTTTGAAAATAGATGAATAGTACAGGCAAAAGACTCTGAAGGACATACACATATAAGGAATAAAAAAGAAAGAAGGGAAAGACTATGGCTTGTGAGTGCTCAGGAACAGTTTTAACGTGTTGTTCGGATAATAGTAGTAACTTCGTCCAAGATAAAGTATGTAATTCATGGTCTAGTGCCGCTGCTAGTACATTTACTGTGTATGCGAATAATGTGAATCAAAACATCGTTGGAACAGGTTATTTAACTTATGATGTCGGGCCGGGTGTGAGCCCTGCAAACCAAATTACAGTGGCAGTGCTCGATTCGGGCGGAGGAACGATTCAATCATTTACCGTTTCTGAAGGAACAAGTATTGCGTTTACGTTCCGTCGTTTTAATATTATTCAAATTACGACACCAGCTACTCCGTTAGGAACCTACCAAGGAGAGTTTTGTATTACTACACGTTATTTAATTTCATAGAGAGGGGAAAAATAAGATGGGGAATTGTAGTACTAATCTTTCATGTTGTGCAAGTTCGCAAAAAACGATTGTTCAAGATAAAGTTTGTATTGACTGGACTGCATCAGCAGCAGCTGAAGTAATTTATGCAGATAATATTTCTCAAGATATTTATGCATCGGGGTATTTGAAGGTAGATACTGGTACTGGACCTGTTACACTTGTGTTTTATACTGGTGGTATAGCAGGGACTGCATTGGAAACGATTGTTGTAGCCACTGGAAGTAGCGCATCTTTTACAGTTCGTCGTTTTGATACTGTAACGATTCTTGGAACAGCAGCTGCTGAAACTGGGGAATTTTGTATGACAATTCGATACACTTTATCTTAGTATATATAGATTTTTAAATTTTAAAAAACGTGCAAACGATTTATTAGTTTGCACGTTTTTTTGTAGTCTTTTGATTAGATTCAAAAGGATAGTTTTTGTGGTTATAGGCAATCTCGCTTTGATTTACAGTAAGTTAATTGGAAACAATAGCGCCCTTCAATGTAAATAGAAGGATCTAATGGAATATCAATAATAGAAACAGATAGTAAATCAAACCCTGTGTATGAAATGGTGTTTCCGGGTAAAACTGTAAAAATATTTGTGGTAGAACCGATTATTTGGACGGATAATGCAGAAGTACTATTTCTATTGTTATATATGGAGATAGTACCAGATAATGAAACAACTCCATCGTTTTTCCAAATGGTTACTGTGGAGTAAGTTTGTTTTAGTTGTTTTTGAGAAATTGGAATAAAATCATTGGAGATAAGAATATCCCCGGCAAATTCATTAGTAATGAGTTCAGCATCACATCTTTCAGGTGGCGGAATAGGAGGAGGACAGGGACAAATAGGTTGACAAATGATAGATAAAGGAGCAAAACAACCGATGTTTTTATGGGGTTTCAATGGAATCCCTCCTTTTAAAAAGGTATTTATTATTATTAAATGTAACAGCATGGCCGATGTGTTAAGAATGGACAAAAAAAATAAAATCGTGATAGTTTCATAGGCTCATATCTCTTAATAGTTTTTATAGGGAAAATTAGTTTTCTATTAGACAAAAAGTACTTGTTTTATGTAAATGTGGCACTTAATATAAAATTGACTGTATATTTACAAAATTTAAACAAAATACATTTTTAGTTTAAATGAAGTTAATATATGTTCGATACAATAACCAGTGTAATTAATTTATTATATGAGGAGGATTCATGTGGAAAGAACAGCTTTACGAAAAGTAAGAGGTCTTATTGGATTATTAATGGTTTTTGTATTAGCATTCGTATCATTTCCGTGGAGTACATCAGTCAAGGCGGAAGAGAAGAAGCAAGAAAAGGCACCAAGTGAAAAGAAGATAGTTTTTCCAGTCGTAAGTGATGTACATATTAAAAATAGTGGAACGGATGATACGTTTCGCTGGAAACGAGCGATTGAACAGCTCAATACGCTTGCACCAAAGCAAGATGCTTTTGTTATCGTAGGTGATTTCACAGATACAGGATCAGTGCAGCAATATGATCGTTTCATGCAAGTATATAATGAAAATGCAAATAAAGATGCAGTACGAATGAATTCTCTAGGAAACCATGATTATTGGAACGGTTTATCTGTAGAGGGAGCACAGAAGCGTTTCTTAGAAAAAACAGGAATGGAATCGATTTACTACCATAAAGTGGTGAAAGGGTATCACTTCCTTGTTATGTCTCCAGAGGATGGGACAACTCACGGATATTATTCAGACAAGCAAATTAATTGGTTAAAACAAGAAATGGCAAAGGCACAAAAAGATGATCCAGAAAAACCAATTTTCGTATTTTTACACCAACATATTAAAGATACAGTATACGGTAGCCAAGAATGGGGAACGCAAGATAGCGCAAAAATTAATGAAGTATTAAAACAATACCCACAAGTCATTACATTTTCTGGCCATTCACACTATCCGTTAGATGATCCAAGATCGATTCATCAAAAAGACTTTACATCAGTTGGTACATCTTCTGTAAGTTATATGGAAGTTGAAGGTGGTAAAGTACAAGGGACTATCCCGCCAGGAGCTAGCACATTAAGTCAAGGTTTATTAGTAGAAGTGGATGATAAAGAAGTAACAATTAATCGTCGTGATTTCCATACGAATTCTTGGACAGGTGAACCGTGGAAAATTCAGTTGCCATCAAAGAAAGAAACTTTTACACATGTAGAAGATCGTGATAAAGAAAAGCCGTATTTTGCAAAAGATGCAAAGTTATCAGTATCAAATGTAACTGAAAATGCAGCAACAGTAACATTCATGCAAGCATTGGACAACCTTCTTGTTCATTCTTACCGTGTACAAGCTAGAGATAAGCAAACGGGAGAAATAAAAAATAAATTGTTAGCATTCTCAGAGTTTTATCGTGACCCAGTGCCGAAAGAACTAACATTTACACTGGCAGGACTAGATGGCGGGAAAACATATACACTTGAAGTCGTTGCGATTGATTCATTCGGCAATGAAAGTGTACAGCCGTTAACAGCAGAAATCACTACGAAAAAAGATAATATTGACCCGAATGTGAAAGTACCAAAAGCGGATGTTTTTGATGTGAACTTTGCAGATGGTACATTTAAAGACAATTCATCGTTTGGTACAAAAGGTGATGTTAAGGGCAATGTGACTATTGAATATGATAAAGCATTGAAAAAGAATGTTATGAAGCTAAATGGAAAAGCAAATACATTTGGATATCTTCCGTTTTCAGCAGCACAAAAAGAGAAAGTAGCAAATACGTTTACTTTAGAAACTGTATTTTCAATGAATGAACTCCGCGGGCAAGGTATTTTACAAAATACAGAGAGCGGCGGAATTGGTTTTGAGTCTACAGGAAGTGGATATGTTGAATTATGGGCTCATATTGGCGGTAGCTATAAGCGTGTTGGGGTTCAATTAGCAGCAAATAAAACATATCATATAACAGGAACGTATAACGGAAGTGAAGTAGCCATTTACGTAGATGGTAAAAAAGTAAATAGCCAGCCAGCTACAGGGAAAGTATATCACCCGAACGTACCATTTGCACTTGGTGCAGATCCAGATAGCAACGGGAATGGTGGTATTCCGTTAAATGGACAAATTGCGCTTGCGAAATTATATAGTAAAGCGTTAAGTTCTTCAGAAGTATTAGCAGCATATAATGAGTTTTCTAACCGTACAAAGTTAGAAGAAGTAAACGCTTTATATGAAGAGCTTGGGAAAGTAAAAGAAGTGTTAGCTGGAACGTATGAGTTTGGTGATAAGCCAGGTCAATATTCAAAGGAAGCATTTCAAGAATTAGAGAAAAGCTATAACACTGCAAAGCAAACTTTTGAAAATGTAGGAAGTACTGGAGAGCAAATCGTTCAAACGTATAACGCATTAAAAACAGCTAATGTAACATTTGTACAATCAAAAGTGGCAGAAGAACAACCGAAAACACAGAAAGAAAAATTACAAATCAATATTGAATCTGCAAAAGCGTTAGTGAAAAAAGCGCAAGCTGCAAATGTAACGGATGGTTCAGTGAAATCATTGAGTCAAAAAATTACAGTGGCAGAATCTGTGCTAAAAGATGCGAAAGTAAAAGATGCACAAGTAGAAACGATGAATCGTACGATGGAATACGCGATTTCACTCGTTGAAAAAAGCATAAACAAATAAGAGAACGGAAAAGAAGCTTATCATGATAGGCTTCTTTTTTGTTATACTAAAAGTAGTATAGAATGAAGGAGCGAATAATTTGGAAGAGAAAAAGCTAAAAAGAATTCTTGAATATGTATGGATCGCGGTTGTGCTCCTTGTAGGATATTATTTCTTAAAAGAGAAAAGTATATGGATTTTATTTTTAATGACGTTTTTATTAGCGGGTTTAGGCACGTTATTTATTAATTTCTTCTTTGATAGTTTAAATGCATGGAAGAAGAAAAAGAAGGGAACGAAGTAAAGGAGGGAACATATGCAAAAGTGGAAGCTTATATATCAGGTGATTATTTTTTTATTGCTTGTAGGTATTGGCGTTTTTACATATTCTACACCAATAGGAAATTGGGCATCGTTTACAGCTTGCATCGGCATATTTTTCATTTTACAATCGTTAACGAAAAAACATACGAATATAGAAAGATAGCTCGCCGTTTTATCGGCGAGCTATTTTGTTATGCTTTTTTCTCTTCATCATTTGTTTTTTCAGTAGCTAAATGACTATGCTTTCTAGAGTAGAAGAAATAGAAGCATAAGCCGACTATAAGCCAAGCTATAAAGCTAATCCATGTCGTTTTAGACAAATTAATCATTAAATATAAACAGCAAAGAATCGCGACAACTGGTAATACAGGTACGAAAGGTGCACGGAATCCGCGTTTTAAGTCAGGGTGTGTTTTTCGTAAAATAAGTACCGCGCAGCAAACGAATGTGAATGCTGTTAACGTGCCGATGTTTACTAAATTCGCTAGTAAATGTAAGTCTAAAAGTCCTGCTAATAAAGCGGCAACAACACCAGTGATCCATGTGTTTAATAAAGGGACTTTTACTCTTTTATTTACACGTGCTAGCGCTTTTGGAAGTAGTCCGTCGCGGCTCATCGCATAAGAAACGCGAACTTGTCCATACATAACGACTAAGAGGACGGTTGTCATTCCAGTCATCGCTCCAACAGCGAGTAGTCCTGCAATTGTATCTTCGCCAACGAAATGTAAGGCAAACGCAACTGGATCAGAAACATCTAATTGTGTATACGGGACCATACCTGTTAAAACGAAAGATACAATCATGTATAAAACAGTACAAATAAGAAGGGAGCCGATAATGCCAATTGGTAAATCGCGCTGTGGTTTTTTCGTTTCTTCTGCAGCGGTTGCGATTGCATCAAATCCTAAGAAGGCGAAGAATACAGTGGCAGCCCCGGTAATGATACCGTCGTATCCGAAAGGAATGAATGGTGTCCAATTTTCAGGTTTTACATATTTTGCGCCTGCTACGATAAAGGCGATAATAACAGCTAACTTGATAAGAACCATAATGTTATTAATGCGTGCGCTTTCGTGTATGCCAAAACTTAAAAGTCCTGTAATGAGTAGTAAAATACAAACAGCCGGTAAATCGATAAGGCCGCCTTTTCCTACGCCAGGGGCCGAGGCGATTATGGCGGGCAGATGGATGTTAAATCCTTGTAGTAAAGATTGTAAATAGCCAGACCAGCCGACAGCGACTGCTGCGACTGCAAGTAAATATTCGAGCATTAAACACCAGCCGACGATGAAAGCGATGACTTCTCCGACTGTCATGTATGCATAAGTATACACACTTCCTGAGACAGGAATCGAAGAAGCAAATTCGGCATAACAAAAGGCTACACATGCACAAGTAAATGCAGCAATAAGGAATGATAGCATAATACCAGGACCAGAATGTTTTGCTGCGACAATACCTGTTAATACAAAAATTCCTGTTCCAATTACGGCGCCAATTCCTAAAAATGTTAAATCGAGTGCCGTTAATGTTCTATCTAGCTGCCGTGGTGATTCAGTACTAAGCGGTTTTTTTCGTAATAATGACTTCACTTTGGACTCTCCCCCCGTTTTTTCATTTCCATAACTGCGAATATAGTATGAGCCCACTAGAAAAGAGTATATAGGGTAAATGGAGGTACAGTTATGGTATGTAGTTTTTTAAAAATTCTGGATTAATTTTATTATAATTCAGAATATTTTGTCAAATAAAAATGTGACAAATAAAATGCGAATAAATAGGGGAAACTACTGGCAGGAATGGACGAGGGTTAATGACCCACTCATTAAAGTTAAAGTAGGAGCAGATGCTATGTTATTTTATTTTGAACTTGTTGTCATTTTACTTTGTACGAAATTAGCTGGCGATATTAGCGTAAGACTCGGCCAGCCTTCTGTACTTGGTAAATTACTTGTCGGTATTATTATCGGTCCAGCTGTACTTGGTATTATTAATAGTTCTGAATTGATCGATGAACTGAGTGAGATTGGTGTTTTACTACTCATGTTTATGGCAGGGCTTGAAACAGATTTAGAAGAGTTAAATCGGAATTTGAAATCATCATTTGCAGTAGCGGCTGGTGGAATTATTTTTCCTTTCATCGGTGGTTATGTAACAGGATTGCTGTTTGGATTAATGCAATCTCATGCAATTTTTTTAGGATTATTACTTTGCGCAACGTCAGTTAGTATTACGGTGCAAACGCTAAGAGATTTAGGGAAAATGAATACGAGAGAAAGTACAACGATTTTAGGTGCTGCCGTCTTTGATGATGTCATCGTCGTTATTTTATTAGCGTTTGTTATGAGTTTTTTAGGAACGCAAGATGTGAATATAACACTTGTTATCGTAAAGAAAATTATTTTCTTTGTCAGCATTGTTTTTATTGCATGGAAAGTTGTTCCGTGGATTATGAAAATGCTTGTACCGCTTCGTGTAACTGAGGCATTAATTAGTGCAGCTCTTATTATTTGTTTCTCTTTTTCGTATTACAGTGAAATGATGGGAATTGCAGGTATTATCGGAGCATTTGCAGCCGGAATTGCCATTTCTCAAACAGAGTATAAGCACGAAGTAGAACATAAAATTGAACCGATTGCGTATGCGATATTTGTGCCAGTGTTCTTCGTAAGTATCGGAATGGAAATTACCTTTCAAGGAATTGGAAGTCAGCTTTGGTTCATTATCATCATGACGCTTATCGCGATTTTTACAAAGTTAATCGGATCAGGTTTAGGAGCAAGATTAACAGGGTTCAACCTTCAATCTTCAATTAGTATCGGTGCGGGAATGGTATCACGTGGTGAAGTAGCGCTTATCATTGCAGCGAATGGACTTACAGCGAATTTATTGGCGAAAGAAAATTTCACAGCGATTGTTATTGTTGTTATATTGACGACGATTATTACGCCGCCGCTTTTGAAGAAATATTTTGTATAGAGAGGAAGAGCTTATCTGATGTAGGTAAGCTCTTTTTTTATTGGAAAAAAGCGATAGGCATATAGCGTGAATAGGTTGTAATTATGGTAAAATCTACGTATATGATAAGTCGAGGGGAGAAAATGTGTGAAGATTACGAAGGGAAAGGTTATCGGTGTAATCACACTTATTGCACTATGTATACCGTTTACTGCATGGAAAGAGTCAAAAGTGAAAGATTTTCCAGTTTCTATTTTTTCTTCCTACGTAGAAGACGAAAATCCGAAAGACTATAAGTACACTGCTTTTGTACCTGACTTTGCAATTTGGATACGTGGATGGGAAAAACAGCAATCTGAAGGTGAAATAACGTCATATAAAAAAGGGGATCGAACTGTAATTGTTCACCATCCACCTGGTAATGATGGTTTTTATTTATATGATACAAATGAGATTAAAGAATATAAGCAACCGTAAGAAGTGGAGGTTAAATAGTGAAAGCTTCAACGTTACTATTTAAAATTGAATGTAATATGGATCAATTTTCACCAGCTGAAAAGAAGGTTGCCATGTACATAATGGGGAATGCAGAAATTGTTCCGAATTTAACGACGAAAGAAGTGTCAACGAATGCAGGCGCAAGTGAGGCGAGTGTTGTTCGCTTTTGTAAATCGATTGGAATCGGAAGCTTTAAAGCATTTAAAATCGCGCTCGTTCGTGAATTAACGATTGCTGATTATAATATTAACGATTTTTCAGTGATGAATACGGAAGATGGACCGTACGATTTGTTTAATAAAGTTACATATGTGAATAAAGCTGCAATTGAGGCGAGCGTGACGGCTATAGATAAGAAGGAACTTGAGAAAGCAGCGGACCTTATTGTAAATGCGGATAAAATTATCTTTTACGGAGTAGGTGGATCAGCTACTCCGGCGATGGACGGGGCTTATAAATTTACAAGGCTCGGATTTACAGCGATGATGCTATCTGATTTTCATATGATGTTGCCGCTTGTGACGAATTTAAAAGAGGGCGATATATTTGTTGCGATTTCAACATCTGGTCGTACGAAAGATGTACTTGAAATGGCGCAGTATGCGAAGAGACAGGGCGCAACTGTTATTGCGATTACGAAGCTCGATCAATCCTCACCGTTATATAAAGAGGCGGATATTCGACTGTGTATGCCAGATGTAGAACAAGATCATCGTATTGCAAGTATTGCTTCGAGAATGACACAACTCAATATGATTGATGCTTTATATGTGATTACGTTTAATCGTATTGGTAATAAAGTGTTGGATCAATTTATGGAGACAAGAGAAGAAGCTCTGCGGTTACGGAAGTTAAAATGAAAAGATGGGGAAACCCATCTTTTTTTGTATACTGACATAAAGTGAAACTTTAATAATTGGGGGTTTTGTTCATCCCCCAATTATTATTAGCCCTCACCAATCGGACTTTTACAGGCAGCCCGACCCCCACCTATCTTTTTTGCTTTCGCTGAATTTGAGGTGGGGGTCTTACTGCCAGTTAAAGTGGGATAAATTTGTCATGAAGAGAAATAAAATTTCATAAAATAATAAAGTAATATTGATTTTAAATTTCTTAAAGTTATAATAAAAGTATGAAATTAAATTTCAAAGAGGGTGGTAATATGTTAGAAAATTTATCGACAGAACATCGGAATGAGAAGACGATGAATTTAGATGAGATGAGCATAAAAGAAGTGTTGCAAAGTATGAATGAAGAAGATCGAACTGTTGCATTAGCAGTTGAAAATGAAATAGAAGAAATTGAAAAGGTTGTACAGATTGTCATTAAATCCTTTGAAGATGAAGGCCGATTAATTTACATTGGGGCTGGTACGAGTGGCCGTTTAGGTATTTTGGATGCGGTGGAATGTCCGCCGACATTTGGCACAGATGATAAAATGGTGCAAGGATTTATAGCAGGTGGATTGAAAGCGTTTACCAAGGCAGTGGAAGGTGCCGAAGATCGCGAAGAGTTAGCAGAAGAAGATTTAAAAAGTATTGGATTAAACGAGAAAGATACAGTGATTGGAATTGCGGCAAGTGGTCGAACTCCTTATGTAATTGGCGGCTTGAAATACGCACATAGCGTGGGAGCGAGTACAGCTAGTGTCTCCTGTAATAAAAATGCTGAAATAAGTAAATATGCAAAATTAAATGTGGAAGTAGAAACAGGCGCAGAAATTTTAACAGGCTCAACACGTTTGAAAGCTGGTACAGCGCAAAAATTAGTGCTGAATATGATTTCAACAGCTTCTATGATTGGTGTTGGGAAAGTATATAAAAACTTAATGGTAGATGTTCAATCTACAAATGAAAAATTAGTAGAACGATCAAAACGAATTATTGTGGAAGCAACAGGGGTTAGTTATGAAGTAGCAGCGGAGTATTATGAAAAAGCAGAACGTAATGTGAAAGCTGCGATTGTTATGGTGTTATTGCAGTGTGAGTATGGGGAAGCATTGAAGAAATTAAAAGAAGCGAAAGGGTTTGTGAAGAAGGCATTATAAAGTAATAGGGAGGGGGATTCTATTATGAAGAAAGAAGAGAGAATGGCCAGAGAAATTTCAGAGCAACTTGGGGGAGTAAAGAATATTCGTGGCATTGCTCATTGTATGACGAGACTACGATTAACGCTTCATGATGAAAGTAAAGTGAATATGGACCTTTTGAAAAAGGTTGAAGGGGTTATGGGCGTTATTGAAGATGAGACGCTTCAAGTTGTTGTTGGACCAGGGACAGTAAATAAAGTAGCAGCTGAAATGGAAGGTTTAACGGGACTGCGAATTGGTGAGGTGGCAGATCATCACCTTGAAGATCTTGGGCAAGAGATGAAGTCAGAGAGGAAGAAGAAAAATAATACGCCAGTGAAAAACTTTTTACGAAAAATAGGAAGTATTTTCATTCCGTTAATTCCAGGTCTTGTTGCGTCAGGAATTATAAACGGGGTTGCTAACTTTGCGAAAAACGCAGGTGCTGATCCGAATGCAACGTGGCTACAAATGCTACTACTCATTGGTGGCGGTATCTTTACATTCTTAGGAATTTTAGTCGGCTGGAATACAGCGAAAGAATTTGGCGGGACACCCGTTCTTGGGGCAATTGCTGGTATTTTAATTTTTAACCCAGCGATGGCGAATGTAAAGTTATTCGGTGAAGCGCTCGTACCCGGACGGGGCGGATTGTTTGCAGTTATTTTTGCAGCATGGCTTATGGTTGTAGTGGAAAGACAAGTTCGAAAAGCAGTGCCAAATGCAGTCGATATTATCGTGACACCACTCATTACTGTATTAGTAGTAAGTATCGTAACGATGTTAGCGATTCAGCCGGTAGCAGGTTTCTTATCTGAAGGAATTACAAGCGGGATTAACGGTATTTTAAGTATTGGCGGAGCGTTTGCAGGAGCAGTGCTTGCTGGAACATTTTTACCGCTCGTTATGGTCGGATTACATCACGGTTTAACACCAATTCATATGGAGTTTATTAATCAAACGCACGTAACGCCTTTATTACCAGTACTAGCAATGGCAGGTGCTGGGCAAGTAGGAGCGGCGATTGCGATTTTTGTAAAAACAAAAAACAAACGACTTCGTAACGTAATTAAAGGTGCATTACCAGTTGGTTTTTTAGGAATTGGCGAACCATTATTATACGGGGTTACATTACCACTTGGGAAACCGTTTCTTACAGCTTGTTTAGGAGCGGCAGTTGGCGGTGCATTCCAAGCAGTTATGAAAACAGCCGCACTCGGAATTGGCGTATCAGGATTATCATTAATTCCGTTAATTGCTGATAATAAATATTTATTATATTTCCTTGGATTAGTAGTGGCATATACGTTCGGATTCATCTTTACGTACTTCTTCGGATTTAAGGAAGAAATGGCAGAAAACATATAGAGAAAGGGATTCCTTTCTCTTTTTCTATTCATAGAAAGGGAGATTCATATGATAGGAGTTTCAATTTATCTTGCAAAAGAACGAGTAAAGAAACAAGAAGAGTGGCTAAAAGTAGCGAAGGAAAACGGATTTTCATCTATTTTTACATCACTTCATATACCAGAGGATGATCCAAATACGTATAAAGAGTTAATTCAAATACTTGGGAAGCAAGCTCTCGAAAATAAAATGGAATTAATGGTTGATGTTTCTCCAAAATCGTTACACCATTTAGGTATGACGTACGAAAATGTCGAAGAGTTAGTAAACTGGGGCATTACTGGTTTACGAATGGACTATGGCATTGCGCCGAAAGAAATCGCACGCGTATCTCATAAAATGAAAGTAGCTTTAAATGCGAGTACGATTACAGATTCATTTTGGAAAGAGCTAATCACTGAAAAGATACAGGTAGAGAATGTTGAAGCATGGCATAATTTTTATCCGCGTCCAGAAACAGGACTAGCAAAGTCTTTCTTACAAAAACAAAACGAATACTTACATGAGTGCGGAATAAAAACGATGGCATTTATTCCGGGAGACGGTGAAAAACGTGGTCCGCTATATGAAGGCTTACCAACGTTAGAAAAGCACCGTAATATGCGCCCACTTGAAGCGTACTTAGAACTTGTACAAGATTGTGGTGTCGATAAGGTGTTAATTGGGGATATAAGCGGGAGTGTAGAAAGTGTACAAGAGATAGCGAGTGCGAGCAGAGGAATTATTCCACTGCGGTATGAGCCGTTGATAGAGAAAAGTGAAGTATTAAAAATGGTAGAACAAGTGCATACAAATAGACTAGATCCAGCTCGTGATGTCATTCGCTCTGTAGAATCACGAGAAGAAAACAAGGTGATTGTACAGCCGATACCTACCATTGTAAGAAAGAAAGGTAGCATTACAATTGATAATGAATTGTATGGTAGATATGCTGGGGAGATGCAAGTTGCCAAACATGATTTGCCTCAAGATGAAAAAGTGAATGTTGTTGGAATGGTTGTCGAAGAGGACTTGTCTTTATTGTCGTATGTTGGCGCTGGAAAAATGTTTCAACTTTTTTGTGTGATCGAGAGTAAAAGCCTGAATTAGCGCTATTTTGTAAGAAAACATTATCCGTAAATGGGATAATGTTTTTTGTTTTCTTTAAAAAAGTATTTGACGAATGAAATGAAATAACGTATTGTTTTGACTTGTAAATAAAAGTTCACCATAACAAAACAAAAAGGAGAGTTCAAAATGAACCAATATATTGGGAATTTAATTATTCGCATCGTGTTAGGAGTGACATTCTTTGCGCACGGTTTAGCGAAGTTTCAATCAGGTATCGATAACGTAGCAGGATGGTTTACAAGCATCGGCTTACCAGGCGGTCTTGCATATGGCGTGGCAACTGTGGAATTAGTTGGTGGCATCTTATTAATTATCGGTTTAGGCGTAAAATATGTAGGATTGTTATTTGCACTTATTTTAGCTGGAGCTATTGTAAAGGTAAATGGAGCAGCAGGTTTATTAGGAGATGGAAAGAATCCAGGATATGAATTAGATCTTGCATTACTAGCAATGGGTGCGTATTTATTCGTTGTAAAAGCAGAAGGATATATAGATCGTTTCTTAAAAGAGAAAGTAATGAAAACGAAGTAAACTTATTTATAAATTGTTGACTTGAATCATCATTGTAACTATAATGATTACAACGTGTAGATTAAGAATAAAACAATTTAAAAATTTTTTTCGCACAAGGTGTAACGATATTGGTTACACCTTGTGCGAAAAATAAATAGAATGGGAGGAAGTAACATGCCTAAATCAAATTTAGAAATTATTCGAAGTACATATGAAGGATCAGCTTCTTCGAATGCAAAACATTTAGCAGAAGCCCTCTCTGAAAAAGTAGAATGGACAGAGGCAGAAGGATTCCCGTATGGGGGAACTTATATAGGTTTGGAAGCAATAATGAAAAATGTATTTAGCCGATTAGGATCAGAATGGGATGATTATAAAGCGAGTGTAAATATGTACCATGAAGTAAACGGAAAAGATGTAATTATTGCGGAAGGTGTTTATTCAGGAGTTTATAAAGAAACGGGAAAATCATTTGAAGCAGATTTTGTTCACGTATGGCAGCTGGAAAACGGAAAAATCATAAAATTCAAGCAATATGTGGATAGTTATATTGTACGAGAAGCGATGAAGGTTTAAAATGAAATAAGGAAACAAATGGAATCGGCTGTGCGCAGGCGATTCCATTTGTTTATGTGATTATTAGGGGAATGGGGAGTACATAATATGAAAAAATGGATAATAGGGGCAATTACAATGATTGTAATTGCGATAGGAGCTGTATTCGGTGTTACTAAACTGCTTAATTATATAGAGGAAGAGGAGAAGAGTCTTAAAACACAAAAAGTGATGAGCCAACAGGATAAGAAAGTTGCGGAAGAGAAGCCACAGTTTAGTGAGGATGAAATTATTTCTACCATGCATAGGATGGTACATCAAAAAGTGAAATCCTCTGAAAAATGGGGATTTATTGAAATGACAAATAAGGAAATTGTTAGTGCCAAGAAGGCGGTAGAAAGTAGTACAAATTTTAAATATAAATCAAAGCTACTTGCCACTTTAGAGCGCTGGGAGAAAGGTGATTTTTCACAAACGGTCGAGGAGCATAACTTTTTGTGGGAAATTCAAGGTGGTGATACTGGAAAGGCAACAGAACGTTTATCGCCAGAAGAAGAAAAGCAGTATGTGAAAGAAATGAAAGGTAAATAAAAATATCGCCACTTTGGTGGCGATATTTTTTTGTTAAGAATGTTTCCGCATTAAAGCTCTAGTTGGCTGAACAGCAGCCGTTTTGAAGTGGGAAAACAAATAACATCCTGTCACAACGATCATTGTCCCGAAAATTTGTATCCACGTTAGTTCTTCACCGAGGAAAAGGAATGCTAAAATAGCTGTGAAAATCGGATTGAAATTTAGAAAAATACCGGATGTCGTAGCTCCTAATTTTTGTACGCCAATATTCCAAAACACCATACAAAGAACCGTTGAAATAAGCCCTGTATATAAAAGGGATGTGATGAAGGAAGTATTTATATTTGTAACAGTGAAGCTCCCAATATTAAATGGCAGTAATAACATAACACCGAAAATACCAGAGTATAATGTTGCCATGAGCGGTGTAGTTGTTTTTGTTGCCCATTTACTGCAAACAGAATACATGCCCCAAATACAAACAGCCGCAAGCATCCATAAATCGCCACTATTAAAATGTAGTGAAAATAAAAGTGCAAAGTTACCTTTTAATAGGACAAGAATAACCCCAAAGAATGAAAGAATCATGGATAGAATTTGAAGTGTATTTACTTTTTCTTTTAGAAATAATACTGAAAATAGTGCAATGGAAATCGCATTTAATGTAGAAATAAGCCCTACATTCGTTGCGGATGTTTTTTCTAGTGCTAGAAATTGAAAGATGTTAAAAAGAGCGACCCCTGAAATCCCCATAAGTATTAACGGAAGTATCGCAGCACGAGGTGGAATGATTTTCTTTTCTTTAAACCAAACCATCGGTAATAAACAAACAATCGCAATCATCCATCTTAAACTTGTAAGTGTCATCGGAGACGCGTGATCAACGAGCGATTTCCCAACGACGAAATTTCCTCCCCATAATAAGCTTGTTAGTAATAGTAAAAAGACATAAAAATAAGGCATACTAAAATCCCCTTTGTTGTAATCAATTTGAATTGTAAATAATTTTAGCATTTTTCTTTATTATGTAATATATTCTTTTGTATAATGGAAAAAAGTCGATAAAATATTTTGTTTTGAATGTTATTTACGGAAAGATATTCAGTTTTATTTAGATTATAAGGTGTTTTTTCGAATAATCATCGGTAATAAAAAGGGGGAATTTTGATGGAGTCGTCTGTTATTAAAGTGTTAGATGATTTAGACGTACAAATTTTAGATATATTGCAGAAGGAGTCTCAAGTAAGTAATGCAGAGCTTGCGCGACGCGTTAACTTATCACCAGCTGCGATGCATGCGAGAATAAAAAGATTAGATGGAGAAGGGTTCATTGATAAGCAAGTAGCCATTTTAAATCAAGAAAAGCTTGGTTTTGATTTGTTATGCTTCATTTTTATGAGTACAAATATTCATAAATCAGATAAACTTGACGTGTTGGAAAAAGAATTAGAATCGATGCCGGAAGTGTTAGAATGTCACTGCTTAACAGGAGAGTATGATTATTTATTAAAGGTTGCAAATCGTGATCGTAAAGAACTAGAGCAGTTTATTAGAAAGCTGAATAAGGTTGGTATTACAAGGATACAGACGAGTTTAGCACTTCGTGAAATTAAATATTCGACCGTATTACCGATACGAAATGAAGAACCGAGCATCGATTAGATTGCTCGGTTTTTTGTTTGTATAAAGTGATTGACGGGGAGAAAGGAGAGATGTATTATTATATAAAATTATGTATTAAAATTCAATTGTACTTATAAATATTAATATCGGTGGCAAGGGGATAGAATATGAAAATCTTTAATGCAGTTACGAGTGATGTGAAAGAAATTTATAGTCTCATTGAAGCTTATGCAAAAGAGGGAGTGGTTTTACCGCGTTCGCTTTTGTCTCTCTATCAATATTTGCAATGTTTATATGTTATGAAAGAAGGGGAAGAAATTGTTGGAGTTGCTGGTTTACATGTGTTAGGGGAGGACCTTGCAGAAGTTCGGTCATTAGTCGTTTCACATACATATGCAGGAAAAGGAATCGGGCGCATGTTAGTGAACCATGTAATCAATGAGGCGGCGAAAATAAAAGTGAGTAGAGTTATTTCTTTAACATATGAAACGGAATTTTTTCAAAAGTGCGGTTTTGATTTTGTGAATAGAGAGGCGTTACCAGAGAAAGTATGGATTGATTGTAGACATTGTCCAAAGGTTGATTATTGTGATGAGGTGGCGATGATTCGGTATGTTGGGTGAAATTTTCAGAAAGAAAAAAGTCCCACTATTATTTACGTAATAGTGGGACTCTATATTTTAGGGGAATTAAGAGTTTGAATTCGTTTTTCTTACAGCAAAATTAAAAATGGGATTTTTAAGCTCATAGTTATAAGTATAACCATCGACAAGTCCTACAACTTTATCACTGTCGTAAAGATCAAGCATAAATTGTGCCATTTGTTTTGCGGTGTGGAATTTCGGTACAACATTATCGTATTGGAACTCATCAATATCAAATGAACGTTTTGCAAATTCTGTTTCAGTTGCACCAGGTGCTAAAACCTTTGCTTGTAGTTTTGCACCTTGTTCTTTCAATTCGTGAGATAAACCTTCTGTAAATGCACTTACGTAGAATTTCGTAGCGCAATACGTAACAGCATCAGCAACAATTGTGTATCCACCGCCTGATGAAACGTTAATAAGTTGTGTGCCATCAACCATGGAATAATCTCGAACGAAAAGAGAAGAGAGTATTGTTAATGCTTCTATATTTACATGTAACATCGTTTCAATTTTATTTAAATTTTGTTCAGCAATTGAGGCGAAATTACCAAACCCTGCGTTGTTAATCCACGTTTCAATTTGAAAGGATTGTAGGCTTTCATAAAGCTTATAAACATTCTCCGTGATAGATAAATCAGTTCTTCGAATAACAACATCCAATTCTGGATTCATTTCGTTAATTTTTAATTTTAATCCGTCTAATTCTTCTTGTCTTCGAGCGACAAGTATTAAGTTCTTTCCACGAGATGCAAAGGCTAAAGCCGATTCATAGCCAATTCCAGAACTAGCACCAGTTATAACAGTGTATTTCATATAAAATCCCCCTAAGTTCAAATAAATGTATTATGGTTAGATTTTATTTGTTAGAGTATACTCTAAGTCAAATGTTTTTTATTAATTTGATAAGGCTATAAAATATACGAGGATAAGCATGTGGAGGGAGTTAGAGTATGTACACAATTAGCGAGGTGGCTAAATTAATAGGAGTGAGTACACATACACTACGTTATTATGAAAAGGAAAATATATTAATTGCAAATCGCGATACAAATGGGAATCGACTTTATGAAGAGTCACATATAAAGTGGTTGCAGTTTGTCATGAAATTAAAACAAACGCAAATGCCGATAGCGAAAATAAGAGAATATGCTAGGTTATATTTAGAAGGGGAGCATACAACTGAAGCTCGTTTACAGCTCCTAGAAGATCATAGGAAATCTATTCAGATGCAAAGAGAAAACTTAGTCATTACAGAAAAGATGCTTGAGAATAAGATTATTGCATACAAGGCCTCTTTGGAAAATAAATAGAAAACATATATATGATGAAAATGGGTTTGATCTTATAGTGTGTTGGCAAATAAAAAAGAGTAGTTAGCAAACGCTAACTACTCGGTAAATTGGACGTGAAACTTTAATCAGTTGGGGATGAAGAAACCCCCCACTGATTAAAGTTTCACTTTATCTACTGGAAATCGCACCTTAATATACAAGATACATACATAAAGAAGAGCCTGATATGGCTCTCAGGCTCTTCCCTCAATAGCAAAGAGTAAGTCTTTTAATTACTCTTCTCCTACATAATACACAAGATGTATTTGAATGTGTAGAACAAGAAATTCCAATATAATTATCCGAATATAGTGTTTAAAAATAAAAACCAGATGATTTAAATAAGGAATTAAATTACAAATGTTGATTTAACGCGTAATAGGAACTCGTTTATATAAAATGATGGTTAATAAAGTGATATTGCGATAATGAAATATGAAATATTGCATATCGAATTGTAGAACAAAAAAGTGCAATGATAATTGAATGAAAATGCTATTTTGTAGAAAAGGATGTGCAGCTTAAAATCTGAATAAGTCAAATAACTTATTACTGATTTAGAATGAAGAAAATCAGATTTAAAACGAATCTGAAATGACTTTTCGGCAATTCATAGTGGGGAATATCGTGATAGTGTTGCAAAAGCAAATATTTATCCCGCTTTAATGGGCAGCAGTAAGACCCCCACTGATTAAAGTTTTACTCTATTTTGGATCAAGTGAACATGCGATTGAATTGGATTATGAAAGATGAAAAATAAAAAGAGCAGCTAGCAAACGCTAACTGCTCTATGAAAGGGATCTCTCCAAGGGGGAGTGGAGAAAATATTATGTTACTAGCAGTATTGACGGATTATTAGGAAATATACAAATCGGATGAAATAAATTTTAAATAAACTTTCGGCATTGACAGCTTTTAAAATATTCATGTACAATATTAATGAATGACATTCAGTCATTTTTTCTGTGGCAGGATGTAGTTAGCTTAGAAACGAAACAAATACAATGGTAAATGAGGATGATAGTTGTTTATATATAGTAGTGATGAAAGAGAATATTTTTAAAACAAAAATGACTGATAGTCAGTCATAAGAGGTGAGAGGTATGAAAAATAGAGCTTGGTTATATGTCATATTAACGTGTATCTTTGAAATTTTTTGGGTGTTTGGTTTTAATACGGCCGATACTTGGTGGCATTGGATTATTATTTTAGGAGTTATTGCTGTTGATTTTCACTTCCTTTCTAAAGCGTGTGAACATCTTGCGACAGGAACTGTATATGCCATTTTTGCCGGAGCTGGTACGGTAGGTACTTTCTTAATGGATGTATTCCTTTTCGGAGGAAGTTTCAGTGTAGGAAAGTTATTCTTCATCGTGATGGTTGTAGCTGGCGTTATCGGTTTAAAGCTAGCTGATAATAAAGAAGAAACTATGGAAGGAGCTGCTTAAAGATGGGTTGGTTTTTCGTATTTTGTGCTGCAATTAGTGAAATAGTCGGTGTGATCGGTCTAAAAATGTATAGTAAAGATAAAACATTAGCAAATGGTGCGCTTTATATAGGCGGGTTTGCTACATCCTTCGCATTCTTGTATACATCTTTCTTATTTTTACAAGTAAGTGTCGCGTATGCGGTTTGGATTGGTATTGGAACAGCAGGTGCCGTTTTATTAAACATGTTTCTGTTCGGTGAGTCGAAAAGTAAAGCACGTATCATTAGTGTGGCTCTTATTGTATGCGGAGTGACAGGATTAAAGGCTCTGTCGTAAAAATATATTGTATCTCCTAACAAGTCGTTAGGAGATTTTTGTTATAAAAAGTACACGATAATTGACAGTACAGCTAGTTATTTTATAAAATGAGTGACAGTCATTCAATACGCGTTTGAAAGGGTTTAGATGATGAATAAAAAAGAGAAAATTGTCTATGCAGCTATTGAAGTGTTTCAGGAAAAGGGCGTTGAAAAAACGAAGATTTCTGATATCGTGAAATTAGCTGGCATTGCACAAGGAACTTTCTATTTATATTTTCCTTCTAAGTTATCTGTTATGCCTGCAATAGCAGAAGTGATGGTTGAAAAGATGATACTTGCAGTGAAAGAAAAAGTGCAAAACGATGCGCCTTTCTCAAATAAAGTGACGCAAGTAATAGATGCGGTGTTTCACTTTATAGCGGAATATCGTGAAATACAGGCTTTAATGTATGCGGGTCTTGCATCTACAGAACATATAAAAGAATGGGAAGCTGTGTATGAGCCTCTTTATATGTGGCTAAGCGAGTTTTTAAATGAGGCGAAAGAAGCTGGTGAAATTCGTGATTCGGTTCATGCGGAGCGAACAGCGAAGTTATTTATTGCTCTTGTTGAGTCAGCAGCGGAACAAGTTTATTTATATGATCATAAAGATGATGAGCAAGTCGAGCTACAAAAGGCAGAAGTACTAGATTTTTTAACACATGCACTACATATAAAGAAATAGTGAGATGAACCTGTCTGAAAAGGTAGGTTCATTTTTGAGGAAAACTGAATGATAGTCATTCACCTAATGCTTATGTATGTGTGGAAGGATAGTGTGAAATTCTAATGAGTAGAGGCATCTCTACTCATGATTAGCCCACAAATAGCAGGATAAAGAAAAAGCTTCTTGGGCATTATTTTTTTGAGGAACTAATGGGAAGAGGTGTTAAAAAGTGAAGAAACCGATAAAAGAACAAAAGATGGTATTGGTCATTCTTTTGAGTAATATATTTATCGCTTTTTTAGGGATTGGATTAATCATTCCGGTTATGCCGTCCTTTATGAATGACATGAGTTTAACAGGGAAGACGATGGGTTATCTCGTTGCAGTGTTTGCAATGGCTCAGCTCATTACGTCACCTATTACAGGCCGGTGGGTTGATCTTTACGGCAGGAAGAAAATGATCATCATTGGATTATTTATTTTTGGTGTTTCAGAACTTCTTTTTGGATTAGGAAAAGATGTGTGGATGCTTTATGTAGCACGAGTGTTAGGCGGAATTAGTGCTGCGTTTATTATGCCTGGTGTTACGGCATATGTTGCGGATATTACCTCTATGCAAGAACGTCCAAAGGCGATGGGATATTTATCTGCGGCAATTAGTACTGGATTTATTATAGGGCCAGGAATTGGTGGATTTATTGCAGAATACGGTATACGTGTGCCATTCTTCGTTGCAGCAGCAATTGCCTTTATAGCATGTGTAATTTCGATCTTTATTTTGAAAGAGCCGTTAACGAAAGAAGAGCTTGCAGAGATTTCTGCTAACACGAAAGAATCAAGTTTTATTGGTGATTTAAAGAAATCATTACATCCAATGTATGCAATTGCATTTATTATTGTATTTGTACTCGCATTCGGATTATCGGCGTATGAAACTGTGTTTAGTTTATTTTCTGATCATAAGTTTGGATTTACACCGAAAGATATTGCCGCAATTATTACGATTAGCTCCATCTTTGGGGTAGTTGTGCAAGTATTTATGTTTGGCAAATTGGTCGACATGTTCGGTGAAAAAATGTTGATTCAAATATGTTTAATTGTAGGTGCAGTATTAGCATTCGTTTCAACTGTAGTCTTTAATTATTGGATTGTACTTCTCGTTACTTGCTTCATTTTCCTAGCGTTTGATTTACTTCGTCCAGCGTTAACGACGTTTTTATCAAAAGCAGCTGGAAAAGAGCAAGGATTCGTTGCTGGTATGAACTCGACTTATACGAGTTTAGGAAATATCGCAGGACCAGCGATGGGCGGAATATTATTTGATATGAATATTCATTATCCATATGCATTTTCAGGAGTTGTCTTAATAGTTGGTCTCGGCATTACATTTATGTGGAGAGAGAAACAGCTAGCTGAAAGTTTTGCGAAGTAATAAAACCCCTTACGACTGAAGTGAACCCGAATAGTGGTACATGAAAAAAACACCTCCTGAATTCGCATACTAAGTATGCAAATTCAATGGAGGTGTTTTTGGTTTGAAAACAAG